>PAFO01000008.1 GCA_002705385.1 Flavobacteriaceae bacterium | reverse complement strand
GGGTGATTTATAAACGTGTTCAGTTAGGGCTGGATTTGCTAAACTCCACATTGCAAAAAAGGCAAACCAACTAAAAAACTGGATCAAACCAAGTTTTAACATGGTTTTAGGCATGGTTATAATATATTCAAAAATCTCAGTTAAAAGATTTCTTTTTTCTTCCTCTTTAAATAAATTTAAATCTTCGGGAGGATATTCTTTTGTAGTAAAAACAGTATATAAAATACTTGATAGTAACACAAAGGCACCAATTGAAAAAGCAATCTTCACACTCATTGGAATAATTCCAGGTAGAGCGGAATCGCTTACTCCTAGAGCGGATACGAACCAAGGTAAATTACTTGCTATCCATGTTCCAATACCAATAATTAGTGTTTGAATTATAAATCCATATGAATGCTGTTGCTCCTGTAATTTATCAGCGACCAAAGCACGGAATGGTTCCATACTGATATTAATAGATGCATCCAAAATCCACAAACATCCAACTGCTACCCATAATACAGGTGAATGAGGAACAAAAAAAAGTGTAAAAGAACTTAAAATGGCTCCAACAAGAAAAAATGGCCTTCTGCGACCCCAGCGTGGGTGCCATGTATGATCACTAAGGTAGCCGACGATAGGTTGTATAATAAGTCCTGTCAAGGGAGCTGCAATCCACAACAATGGAATCTCATCTTTTGCTGCACCAAGAGTCTGAAAAATTCGAGACATAAACCCACCCTGTAAAGCGAAACCAAATTGAATACCCAAAAAACCAAAACTCATATTCCAGATATCCCAGAATTTTAGCAGAGGTTTTTTCATGTTATAAAAATTAAACTTTTAAAAGCACTAACTAATAAAAAATATAGGAGTGAAATTTATCTATTATGAAAGCTAATATAAATTAAATTGAAGGCTTCTAGAAATTTAAATCCATATTTCATTTTTTGAAACTAATTTGGATTATGGATTTATATTTATGAATCTATAATATCTTTCTTCCTACTTTTATCCTTTATACAAAATTGCATAAACTTTTATCAGATGAAAAAATTTGCTTTACTACTTCTTTTTACAATTCATTTAAATGCTCAAGAAATCATTACTCTTGAACATGATAATACCGGACTGGACTATAAACAACCTGAGATTAAAACTAGTTATTCTACTGATGAGTACAGATTTCAAAATATCTCTATTCCTACATTACAGGTTATTTTACCTAAGGGGACTTCCAAATCTACAAGTGCTATGGTAGTTTGTCCTGGAGGGGGTATGAATGCAAATTCATTTTTTCATGAAGGCTTGAATGTTGCCAAGGCTTTGAATGAAAAAGGAATAGCTGCTTTTGTATTAAAATACAGATTAGTTCCTTTTCATATGATTGGTAAAAATGAGGGGCTTGAATCTTACTTTAATGAAAAAAAGCAGTTGATCTATGGACATTTGGATGCACTGAACGCAATTGCTCATGTTAGAGAAAATGCCATTAAATATAATATTGACCCCAACAAAATAGGAATTATGGGATTCTCTGCAGGTGGTGCAGTTGCTATTGAAGCAACCTACAAATCAGAAGAAAAAAATAGACCAAATTTGTTGGCTACCATATACCCATGGATGGCAATAGTAGAAAAACAAGAACCTCCTGATTATGGGCCACCTCTATTTGTTGCATGCACAACAACTGATGAATTAAACCTAGCTATACCAAGTGCCAAACTCTATATAGATTGGGCAGAAAAAGGATTTATTAGTGAACTACATAATTATCACCAAGGCGATCATGGTTTTGGAATCAGAAAAACAGGATTTCCAGTAGACAATTGGTTTAATAATATGATAGATTGGATAGCGGCTATCGGGATGCTTAACTGATCACTTTTTCATCCATATATTTAATCCTGTGTTGGATTTAATTAATTCCCATTGACTTTCTGGATTAAATTTACATCTCCAATTTTAACAAGTATTTTGTCATTTCACTGTCAATTTAGTATCAGTTTCTATATATTTAGTAATTATTAATAGTCAGTAGGGGTTGTATTTTTCATCCTGCACGATTGGCTAAGACAAATAAAAAAAGGCCTTCAGATGAAGACCTTTAAAGTAGCGAGGGCAGGACTCGAACCTGCGACCTTCGGGTTATGAGCCCGACGAGCTACCACTGCTCTACCTCGCGATATGAAAAGCCAATTTACAACTTTATAGATTGTTGTGCAACTAGAACAATTTTATTTAAAACTGCTTTAGTTTTTGCTTATAAATCAAAAATCTTTAATGATTTGGAAGAATACCTTTCTTTATAATAAAGTACTTTTNCAGANAAATAAAGTCTATGAGCAATATTGTTGCCATTGTGGGAAGACCAAATGTNGGAAAATCAACCTTTTTCAATAGAATGATCCAAAAGCGTGAGGCTATTGTGGACTCTATTAGCGGGGTGACTCGAGATCGACATTATGGTAAGTCTGATTGGAATGGAAGAATTTTTACTCTAATAGATACAGGAGGATATGTTGAAAGAAGTGATGACATTTTTCAAAAAGAAATTGACAAACAAGTCAATTTAGCTATAGATGAAGCCGATGCCATTATTTTTATGGTAGATGCCAAAGACGGAGTCACAGGTATGGACGAAACTATGGCAAAATTACTTCGTAGNGCACAAAAACCAATTTTCCTTACACTAAATAAGGTAGACAATGCCTTGCATAGAGATAATACTTTGGAATTCTATTCTCTTGGATTTGAACAGTTATATCCTATCTCTAGCATAAATGGAAGTGGTAGTGGAGAATTGTTAGACGATCTGATTGAAAGCTTACCAAATTTGGATGATTCGCAAATAGACCCACTTCCTCGGTTTGCCGTAGTTGGGCGTCCTAATGCAGGTAAATCATCCTTTATCAATGCCTTGATTGGTGAGGAGCGTTACATTGTTACAAATATTGCTGGGACGACTCGAGATAGTATTGATACTAAATACAACCGTTTTGGATTTGATTTTAAACTTATTGATACCGCAGGAATTCGAAGAAAAGCAAAAGTTAAAGAGGACATTGAATTTTATTCGGTAATGCGGTCTGTAAGAGCAATAGAAAATTCAGACGTATGTCTACTTTTAATTGATGGTACACGCGGATTTGACGGTCAAGTACAAAATATTTTTTGGCTCGCTCATCGAAATAGTAAAGGGATCGTAATATTAATTAATAAATGGGATTTAGTTGAAAAAGATACCAATGCAGCTAAAATATATGAAACTGCGATTCGAAAAGAAATTGAACCGTTTATAGATGTTCCGATTTTATTTATCTCTTCTTTAACTAAGCAACGAATTTTTAAAGCTGTAGAAACAGCAGTAAATATCTATAAAAATCGCTCTAAAAGGATTCCTACTAAAGAGTTTAACAACCAAATGCTCCCCATCATTGAGAAGTTTCCCCCACCTTCATACAAGGGTAAGTTTGTGAAAATTAAATTCTGCACTCAGCTGCCAACTCCCTACCCACAGTTTGCTTTTTTCTGTAACCTTCCACAATACGTTAAAGACCCTTACAGGAGATTTTTAGAAAATAAATTACGAACACTATATGATTTTAAAGGAATACCTATACAGATTTTCTTTAGAAAAAAGTAAACTACATTTTTTCTTTTANCATAACCAGTGANGCTTTTACGTTTTCTANTCTGGAAAGAAGNGTTTCTTTTGNACCTGTTTTTGACTTTTTTTGAAGTTGCTTTTTGGCCCCCTCAAGTGTCATGCCTTTTTCTTTTACTAGGTGATAAATAAACTGAATAGTTAATATATTTTCAGGGGTATATTTCCGAGTCCCACTATTTTTTTTCTTGGGTTGAATCTCTTTGAACTCTTTTTCCCAAAATCGAAGTAAAGAAGGTTGAACATTAAATGCTTTCGCAACCTCACCGATTGAGTAATATCTTTTTTGTGGGAGGTTTACATGCATTTTAATCCATGGATTGGTTTTCTTGTCTAGACTGAATNAGTATGGCATCAAATTCTTTTTGAGAAAGATTTCCGTAATAAAAATTCAAAGGGTTTATTTTTTTATTGTCTTTTAAAATCTCATAATGAAGATGAGGACCTCTAGATCGTCCAGTGTTTCCAACAAAACCGATAACATCTCCTCGTTTTACTTTTTGACCTCGTCTGACATTATATTTNCTTAAATGAGCATATAGACTAACATACCCAAAACCATGATCTATCCGNATATGTTTTCCAAATCCAGATGACCGGTTATCTGCTCNCTTTACTGTTCCGTTTCCNGTTGCGTNTATTGGGGTTCCTTTTCGAGCACTAAAGTCCATTCCATAGTGAAAGCGTCTTTTTTTNGTGAATGGATCGATTCGATATCCATAACCTGATGCCATTCTTGTTACGTCTTGATTTTTNACNGGCTGAATGGATGGTATAGCTTCAATTAATTCCGCTTTATTTGCTGCTAAACGTTCAATTTCATCTAAAGATCTAGATTGAACTACGGTTTGTTTNGATAAAATATCAAGTCTTTTTGCTGTATTAATAATTAGTTCTGAATTATCATAACCCTCCAGGTCTTTATAACGATTTACACCACCAAAACCTGCTTTTCGTTGTTCTTCTGGAATTGGACTTGCTTCAAAATAAACTCGATATATATTGTTGTCACGTTCTTCTATATTGGCAATAACAGTTTCAATTTGTTTTAGTTTTTTGTCAAAAATATTAAATTGGAGTTCGTAATTATCCAGGGCTCTTTTTTGACTGATTTCAGAAGGGGTATTAATCCAATTTATATTCAAAAAAATCAATAAAGAACTCAATCCAAAAGCAAATGAAGCAAGTAGAAATAAAATAAAATTTGATAAACGCTTCTTATTTGTTATTTCTATGGGTCGGTAGGAAAGTGTCTCAGGATCGAAATAGTATTTAACTTTACTCATAAAGTTTTATAAATTTTCTTTTCTTTTGCATTAACAATTTGAATATTAAATTTTAATTATCAATTTTGAGTTAAGTAATTAAAATTAATTTTTGCTAAGATAAGCAACTTTAAATTTATAGAATTAAAAGCATGAAATCCAGTTTAGTTAGGCAACAATTTTTAGATTTTTTTGCTTCCAAAGGACACACAGTAGTTCCTTCAGCCCCTATGGTTATTAAAGATGATCCTACTTTAATGTTTACAAATGCTGGGATGAATCCTTTCAAAGAATATTTTTTAGGAAATGCAAAGCCTAACTCAAAAAGGGTTTCAGACACTCAAAAATGTTTGAGAGTCTCAGGGAAACATAATGATCTTGAAGAAGTAGGCATAGATACTTATCATCATACCTTTTTTGAAATGCTTGGTAATTGGAGTTTTGGAGATTATTTCAAAAAAGAAGCTATAGAATGGGCTTGGGAACTACTTACCGAGGTTTATAAAATAGACCCATCAACTCTTTATGTAACAATTTTTGAAGGAGCACCAGATGAAAAAATTCCAAAAGACAATGAAGCCTTTGAGTTTTGGAAAGCTATAATACCTGAGGATCGAATTTTATTGGGTAGTAAAAAAGATAACTTTTGGGAAATGGGAGATCAAGGCCCCTGTGGTCCTTGTTCTGAAATACACATAGATATTAGGACAGAAAAAGAAAAAAATAAAGTACCTGGAGCAGATTTGATAAATATGGACCACCCCCATGTGGTTGAAATTTGGAATTTAGTATTTATAGAGTACAATCGCAAAGCTGATGAGAGCCTTGAAAAATTACCTCAACAGCATATTGACACAGGAATGGGCTTTGAGCGATTGTGTATGGTGTTACAAGGTAAAAATTCAAATTATGATACTGATGTATTTACCCCTCTTATTCGTGAGATTGAAACACTGACCAAATTTACTTACGGCAAATCAGAAAATACGAATCGTGCAATACGAGTTATCGCCGACCACCTAAGGACTGTATATTTTGCTATTGCTGACAGTCAACTACCAAGTAATAATGGAGCAGGATATGTCATTAGAAGAATTTTAAGAAGAGCAATTCGCTATGGTTTTACTTTTTTAAATCAAAAAGAACCATTTATCCATAAGCTAGTAGAGACTTTGGGTCAACAAATGGGTAAGGTATTTCCAGAGCTTATAAAAGAGCAACAATTGGCATTCAACGTAATTAGAGAGGAAGAAAATTCATTTCTCAAGACATTGGATCAAGGATTGATTCTTTTAGAAAGCATTCTTAAAAATTCCAAAAATAAAAAGATAGAAGGAAATAAAGCTTTTGAATTGTATGACACTTTTGGATTTCCATTTGATTTAACGTCTTTGATTGCAAATGAAAGAGGGTTTACAGTGGATAAAAAAGGTTTTGAGGCTTCNATGGAACTTCAAAAATCACGTTCAAGAGAGGCGGCCGCTTCAAAGGTAGGTGACTGGGTTGTGATTAAAGAAGATGATGCTGAGGAATTTGTAGGATATGATTATTTAAATACTCAGGTTAAAATTACACGATATCGTAAAATGAACTCATCCAAGGAAGGTGATTTTTATGAGTTGGTATTTAATCTGACACCNTTTTACCCTGAAGGTGGAGGTCAGGTAGGTGATAAAGGCTATTTGGAGTCCGGAAAAGGNGATATTTTTTACATCCTNAATACAAGAAAAGAAAATAATCTNATCCTTCATCAAACAAAATCAATCCCTGATAATTTAGAAGNAAACTTTACAGCTGTAGTAGATGAAAAACAACGAAACCGAACCTCCTCTAATCATACTGCAACTCATCTTATGCATCAGGCACTAAGAACTGTTTTAGGGCTTCATGTTGAACAAAAGGGATCCATGGTTCATTCAGGGATGTTCCGTTTTGATTTTTCACATTTTTCAAAAGTAAGAACAGAGGAGTTAATCGCAGTTGAGCAGTTTGTCAATGCAAGAATTCAAGAGAATATTAAATTAGAAGAGAACCGTAATATACCTTACCAAAAAGCCCTAGATAATGGAGCTATAGCACTTTTTGGAGAAAAATATGGAGATTCTGTTAGAACGATTCAATTTGGTAAATCTTTTGAATTATGTGGAGGTACCCATGTAAAAAATACTTCAGATATATGGCATTTCAAAATTATTTCTGAAGGTGCTGTTGCTTCAGGAATTAGAAGAATTGAAGCCATTACAGGAGATGCAGTAAAATCATATTTTGAAGAACAAAGTGAGTTGTTGGGTAATGTAAATAGTTTACTCAAACAGAATCAAGATCCTGTAAGAGCAATTAAGTCTTTACAATCAGAAAACGCTCATTTAAAGAAAGAAATTTTGGAATTATCCAAGTTAAAGGTTAAGATGCTCCGAGACAAGATAAAATCAAAAATTACAGAAATAGAGGGAGTTTCTTTTATTGCTGAGGAGGTTGATCTTGATGCTCAAGGAATGAAAGATTTGTCATTTGACCTAGGAGGATCTTTAGATCAATCAATAATTATACTGGGTTCAAAAAAGTCAGGGAAAGCCTTGCTGAGTTGTTACATTTCAAAATCATTGGTAAATGAGCAACAAAAAGACGCAGGAAAAATTATTAGGAATCTCGGGAGACACATCCAAGGTGGCGGCGGTGGACAAGCATTTTATGCCTCAGCTGGTGGGAAAAATCCTAAGGGGATTTCAGATGCCCTGGCTACCGCTAAACAAGTATGCTTTCACTAAAGACTTTCAGTTAATACAGGGGGATAATTACTGATAATTTCTTGGACAAAAAGAGAGATTCTTTCATCTCTATCTTTCATATTTTCCTGAATACCACCACGTCCTTTTCCTTGCCATATTAGTTGTTTACTAACTCCGTCTAATAAGTTTATGTATAAGATTCCCTCTGTCTGGGTACTTAGCGTATTGGTATTAGGTCCCCAAAACCATGGGTTAAATCCCCAACCCCAACCCCAACCGAATGAGTTCATTGAATTAACATAAATTTTTTCTTTGGCATTAGTAGAAAATCCAATTAAAANATCTGGTGTTTCAGATTTTGATAGCCCCTTTGAGCTCATTTCAAAATCAATAGNTTTTAANATTCGNCGTTTATCTAGATCTGANATATCAACCTGGTCAATCTGAGGTTTAAAAAAAGCAAANGTTTTGTATTGAGAAAAATCAANACTACTNTCAAAATCTGAATAAACTTGAACGGTAGCACAAGAGATAAATAATAAAACAATTAATATAAATGTAAAGTATCTCATGTTTATAANATNATANTTAAAGGTAAACAAAAANTATGCNGAAATTGCAATTATTTTATGGATTATANCCAAAAAGAATATTACGACATATANTTTNACAACAGNCANCCCTTTTTAAATNTTNCTGNNCGTAAATACTTTATAACCNTCTTTTNATNGGGTAAAAATCACCTTGCTCTNAGGGTGGAATANTCTTTGTCTTTTTAATGTATTTTTGAAGATGACTTTTTTCAATTCTCTTAAAAGTAGCANAAATCAATTTCTTGAGTCAATAGACGATCATANGATCACGATAAAACGNGAAGACTTAATTCACCCTTTGGTATCAGGTAATAAATTTCGNAAATTGAAGTATAATTTTGAAAAAATTAATTTGTAAAAAAAATNCTGCCNTATTGACCTTTGGAGGCGCTTTTTCAAATCATTTAGCAGCTACNGCTCAAGCAGGGAAAATATATCAAATTCCAACCATTGGNATTGTACGAGGTGAAGAATGGNCTTATAAAATTGAAAAGAGCACCACCCTTGCNTTTTGTCAAAATCAAGGNATGAAACTTTTTTGTGTTTCAAGGGATGTTTATCGAGAAAAAGAAAAGGCAGCTNTGGTTCAAAAGCTTCAATTTCAGCGAAAAAATTTAATCATCTTACCTGANGGAGGAACAAATGAACTAGCAGTAAAAGGCTGTAAAGAAATATTAGTAAAANAAGACACAAAATTTAATACTATTTGCTGTTGNGTAGGTACTGGAGGGACTCTTTCAGGAATTATTGAAAGTTCAAGATCAAACCAATTTGTTTTGGGNTTTAATGCTTTAAATAATCCTTATATAAATAATTCAATTTTAGAGTTTACCNAAAAAGAGAATTGGAATGTGCTTTCTAATTTTACTTTTGGGGGCTATGCTAAAGTCTCACCAGAATTAATAACCTTTATGAATGATTTTTATCAACAATATGATATTCCATTGGATCCAATTTACACNGGGAANATGCTTTTTGGTATTTTTGACTTAATTAAAAAAAAANAATGGCGTTGGGGAAAAAAAATTTTGGTTATTCACAGCGGAGGACTTCAAGGGATCAAACCTATGAATCTTCACCTCCAAAAAAGAAAATTACCAATTTTAAATTATGGGAACCTTTAGCTTTTGCCATTTTATTTATTTCTNTTAGCTCATGTAGTTCAAAAAAAATTATTACNNAAAGGCAAATGCCTANAGTAAAAAAAGAAGTATNAAAATCAAATACTATTNATNATCNTAAGNTTCAGTCAAAGACCCCTATTAAAGTGATNTCAAACAAAGANAAAATCATTGCTTATNTAGCACTATANTCCCCAATAGCNCAAAAAGAAATGAAATCTTATGGAATTCCAGCAAGTATAACATTAGCTCAGGGGATATTAGAATCNGGAATGGGTTATGGACGACTCGCTGTTGAAGGAAACAACCATTTCGGAATTAAATGTCATAAAGAATGGAATGGCAAGCGGATTTATCACGACGATGATAAAAAAGGAGAATGTTTTAGGGTATATAAAGATCCAGAAAATTCATTTAGAGATCATTCTTTATTTTTAAGAGATCGAAGTCGTTATGCTTTTTTATTTGACATTAAAATTAACCAATATAAAGCTTGGGCAAAAGGACTTAAAAAAGCGGGATATGCAACCGATCCNAAATATCCAGATAAGTTGATAAGTTTAATTGAGCGTTTTGATTTAACTCGCTTTGATGAAAAAAATAAANTTGCTCAAAATTCAAAAAAGGAATCTAAAATCNAAACAATTCATTTAGTAAAGAANGGGGATACCCTTTANTCCGTTTCCAAAAAATACAATGTGACTGTCGACCGAATTATAGAATTAAATAAAATTAAAGATCAGACGATTTATTTAGGTCAGTCCCTTCATATTCCTAATCCATAAGTATGCAATATCAAAGAAGTAGTAATTTATTTAAAGAAGCTCAAGCTGTAATCCCTGGTGGTGTAAATTCTCCTGTTCGTGCATTTAAATCAGTNGGGGGAACACCAATCTTTGTNGAAAGAGCTNAAGGAGCTTANCTNTTCGATGCTGATGGAAATAAATNTATNGATTACATTTCGAGTTGGGGTCCCATGATTTTAGGCCATGNATACCCCCCTGTAATTGAAGCCTTAAAAAAAAGTGNAGATAAAGGAACCTCATTTGGAATNCCTACTGTCTTAGAAACNGAANTTGCNACTTTAGCCCTTGAAATGNTTCCTAATATGGATAAAATTCGTTTTGTAAACTCAGGAACAGAAGCCTGCATGAGTGCAGTAAGATTAGCAAGGGGAGTAAGCAGAAAGGAAAAAATAATCAAATTTTCAGGCTGTTATCACGGNCATTCAGATGCCTTTTTGATTCAAGCTGGTAGTGGTGCGGTCACTTTTGGCAGCCCAAGTAGTCCAGGTGTTACAAAAGGAACCGCCAAAGATACTTTACTAGCTNCTTACAATAATTTAGAGANAGTCCAAGCCCTTTTTTCAGAGTATCCAAATGAAATTGCAGCTATTATCATTGAGCCTGTTGCNGGAAATATGGGATGTATTCCTCCGGCTAATGGATTTTTAGAAGGATTGAGAAGTTTGTGTGATCANTACNGTGCCTTATTAATTTTTGATGAGGTCATGACAGGTTTTCGAATTGCNAAAGGAGGAGCTCANGAGTTATTNGGTNTTAAAGCAGATATAGTCACATATGGGAAAGTTATTGGNGGAGGGTTACCTGTGGGNGCTTTTGCAGCTAGTACTGAAATTATGAGCCATTTAGCCCCTGATGGGCCAGTATATCAGGCCGGTACATTGAGTGGAAATCCACTGGCCATGGCTTCAGGATTAGCGATGCTACAAGCAATAAATCAAGATGAAGCTTTATTTGATCGTTTGGAGGATAAAACAAAACTTTTACATNAAGGTNTTGATTCCGTTTTAAGTAGTTCGAAAGTATCTTATCAAATTAATCGATTGGGTTCAATGATNTCNGTNCATTTCACAGATCAACCAGTTACTGATTTCGAAACTGCTTCCNATGGCAACAATGACCTCTTTAAAAGGTATTTTCATGGNATGTTAGAACAAGGAATTTATCTACCCCCCAGTGCTTTTGAAAGTTATTTTTTAAATGATGCANTTAGTTATGATGATATTGNTCATACNATTGAAGCACTAAGCCTAGTTNTTAAAGAAAAATTTAATACTTAGAAGATTTTTANATGAGCTGATNTTTTTCATAACTATTTTAANNGCATAGATTACTATTAAACTTGANAGTTTATGAAATTTAGTTTAATCTAANATTTCAATAAATAATCCTTCTTCGTTTTTNACTACTTTAACAAGCTTTTTTAGAGTCAGTTTTTTTATAGAGTTGTCCCATTTTTTGTTGCTTAACCCNNTGGNGGTTTTGACAGCTATCAATCCTTTTGAATCGGATTTTTTAANNGAATCCATTACAAGTTTTTCTTCGTCACTTAAGGCTTCAGCTTTTCGTTCAGGCNTCATTTGAGGAAAAAACAAGACCTCTTGGATTGAACTTTTATTGGTCATGAGCATCACCAAACGGTCNATCCCTATTCCAATTCCGGAAGTAGGGGGCATNCCGTATTCTAATGCNCGAATAAAATCATGATCNATATACATGGCTTCATCATCTCCTTTTTCACTNAANGCCAATTGAGACTCAAAACGCTCTTTTTGATCAATAGGGTCATTGAGCTCAGAATANGCATTGGCCAATTCTTTTCCATTNACTATTAGTTCAAAACGCTCTGTTAATTTTGGATTCGTACGATGTTCTTTTGTTAANGGACTCATAGACTTTGGATAATCTATTATAAATGTTGGCTGTACATAATGGTGTTCACATTTTNCGCCAAANATCTNATCGACAAGTTTNCCTTCCCCCATGGTTTTATCAACTTCTAANCCCATGTCAGTTGCCGTTTTTCGNAATTCATCTTCNGNCATATTGGAAACATCAATTCCTGTATGCGTTTGAATAGCTTCCANAATAGGTACTCTAGGGTAGGGAGCTTTAAAATCAATTTCATGNTCACCTGCCTNTANGTTGGTTTTTTGATTCAGGTCAATNGCTATCTTTTCNAATAAGTTTTCCGTANNCTCCATCATCCATAAATAATCTTTNTANGCNACATACAATTCCATTACNGTGAACTCTGGATTGTGNGTNCGATCCATTCCNTCATTTCTAAAATCTTTAGCAAATTCAAAAACNCCNTCAAAACCTCCTACGATAAGACGTTTTAAATACAATTCATTTGCAATNCGTAGGTAAAGAGGAATATTTAATGCATTATGATGTGTTGTAAATGGACGAGCTGCTGCACCNCCAGGNATAGGCTGTAAAATNGGAGTTTCAACTTCNAAATAACCTTTANCAGAAAGAAAATTNCGAATAGCAGTGATGATTTTAGAGCGTTTCAAAAANGTNNTTTTAACCTCAGGATTNACGATTAAATCCACATAACGCATACGGTATCTTAATTCAGCATCATTAAATCCATCATANGTATTTCCCTCAGCATCAGTCTTNGGTAAAGGAAGCGGNCGTAATGATTTATTTAATAGGGTAAANAGTGTTACTTTTACAGTNTGTTCTCCAACCATAGTGGTAAAAAGAGTCCCTTCAATTCCGATTATGTCCCCTATATCAAGCAATTTTTTATATACATCATTGTAAAGAGATTTATCCTCTGATGTACAGATTTCATCTCGATTAAAGTAGACTTGAATCTTGCCCTTNCTATCTTGTANTTCTGCAAANCTAGCTTTCCCCTGAATACGGCGTGACATTAAACGTCCNGCGATAATTACTTTCTTACCTTCTTTATAGTCTTGAGGNAAATTATTTGAGTAAAAATTTACNGGGAATAGTTCTGCTGGATAAGCATTGATTCCAAGTTTTTTAAGTTCTTCTCTTTTTTCTCTTCGAATAAGTTCCTGTTCGGAAAGNTTTGACATATAATCGATATTTTAGGTAAAGATAAGCAGACTGAAAAAATCTANGGAGTCAAATTTTATATCTTTGTATATATAGAATTTTATATGAGTTTTTTTCGTGTATTATTATCTATTTTTTTCCCACCTCTTTCGGTGATCGACCAAGGGTGCGGTTCGGTATTCATTGTTTTTATTCTCACTTTATGTGGCTGGGTCCCTGGGGTTATTGCTGCTCTAGTTATTTTAAATAATCCTGAACGTTGGAGTTCAAGGAAGTAAATAATGAAAAAAAATAAAAAAGTTAAAATTATTGATCTGGGGCAAAAGTCCTACAGTGAAAGTCTTAAAATCCAAGAGGGATATTTCAACTCAATAATTGAGTTAAAGCGCTCAAACAGGA
Source organism: Flavobacteriaceae bacterium (assembly GCA_002705385.1). Lineage (GTDB taxonomy): Bacteria > Bacteroidota > Bacteroidia > Flavobacteriales > Flavobacteriaceae > MS024-2A. The sequence continues at coordinate 6,350 of PAFO01000008.1, read as the reverse complement.
AAAAAGAAACCTCCATTCCAACAGATAATTATTTGTTATGGGTTGAGCATCCTCCTGTTTTTACTTTAGGGAAAAGTGGTAAAATGGAGCATTTGCTTTTAAATCAACAAACTCTTGTTAATAAAGGGATCGAATTTTATAAAACTAATAGGGGTGGTGATATAACTTTTCACGGACCCGGTCAGTTAGTAGTTTATCCTATTTTAGATTTGGATAATTTTTTTACTGATATTCATAAATACCTCCGATATTTAGAGGAAGCAGTAATAAGTACTCTAAAGGAGTATGGACTTAAAACAAAAAGGAGTCCAGGTGAGACTGGAGTTTGGCTGGACGTTGGGACTCCTTTTGCGCGAAAAATATGTGCGATGGGGGTGCGTGCAAGTCGATGGGTTACAATGCATGGATTGGCGCTGAATCTTAATATAGATTTAGGATATTTTGATCATATAGTTCCTTGTGGAATTAAAGGAAAAGGAGTTACTTCTTTAGCTAAGGAATTGGGCAGGGAAATAGATGTTGAGCTTGTCAAGCAAAAGCTAAAAATTCATTTAGGCAATTTATTTGATGCTCAATTGGACTGAAAACTAATTCAGTTCATAGATAATAAATCCATTACTTTCAGACTGGACGACCATTTCTAAAGCACTATCACTATCTGAATTACTTAAATCTGGGGATCCGGTACCATAAACTGGAAATCCCCCTACCAGACTCCCATTGCTGAAGTATGCATAAACTTTTTTCGTTTCCAATTCAGTGAACAAAACATAAATGGTATTTTTAATATAATGAATTTTTGGGTAAGTGTAATTGCCATAAGGAAGGGTTACAGGGATTCCTTTGATATTAAGTTTGTTTCCGTCTAATGTAACTAATGATTTGGCACTCATATCAATTTTATGATCTTCGTTTAATTCTATTTTACTTAGAAGGATGTTGCCTTTTGAATCGACTTGAAACATATCTCCTGATTTTGTAGTTCCAGCGAAAGTGTTACGATATCCAAAAATAGGGTTACCAGAGGTTTTTAAAGATTTTTTTAATTTAATTCGATCTCGACCTTGTCTATTTAAAATTCGAATAGTCCCATCAGTAGATTGGATAACTATATAATCCTTTGAATCAAAACGTATGTGTTTTGGAGGATGCTCTAATCCAGTTTTGAGTGTTTTCAGTCGGAATCCACTGACAGTTTTCCCTCGATTATCGATCATCCTAACTTCTTTTCTATCAGCGATTAGAAAACGGTAGTTTCTGTTAAGATCATAATCAAATACAGCTAAATGGTTTGGGCTTTGCCCTAATAGTTTTAGGTCAAAAGGGGGCACTACTTTACCATTTCTATCTAAAATCTGAAAACGATTTGGAGTTCTAAAAGCCATTTGAAGTCTTTTGTTTTTATACAAATCTACCTGTTCAATATTGCCAATGATTTGCCCATCAAGCTTCTTTTTCCAATAAAGTTTTCCTGTATTTGAAAATAAATACAGGACATTGTTTTGATCTTGGATCACAATATCCATAGTTTTATTTCTATGGTTTTTAATCCATTGGGGTGAGCGGGTTGCAGTTGTATCTAAATAGAAGCTATACTGACTCAAAACACTGTTTTTTTGTGGAGCTACGTTCTTCTTTTGAGTGGTCAAACGTGTTTGAATAAAGTTATTTTCAACAACCCCTTGAAGTGCTAGTATAGGATAGTCGTTTAAATTAATTTTTTTCCAGGCATTTATTCGTTCTTTTGAACTCGCAGCCCATTTATTTTTGAGGTTGGGGGTTTTTCCAAGCCAAAGAAAACTACTGTTGTCTGCTAAATCCTCACTAAGGGTATTAAAATCCAAGTTATTTTCCAATGTTTTGCTATCCATATAATTTCCAATTATTTGCTTTAAATAGGTTTCAGAATTAGAATAAATTAGAAAGTCATCCAGCTGAGCACTCCATTTTGAATCAACATAGTTTCCAAGTATGTTAAGTAATATATCCAAATCTTCAGGAAATTCTTGAGCGTAAAGGTTGATTCCTCGAAAACTACCTTGATAGTTTGAAATTGAAAAAAGTTGAGGATTTATCATTTCAGTATTATTGAGGTGGAATAGCACCATTTGATTTTCATCTAGCTCTACCCAGCCTATCTCATCAACTGAACTAAGTAAATCAAAATTAATTTTATTCAATGGAATATTAAGATGACGGCTGTATTTTTTAAATTGGTTTTCAAGAGCTTTATAATCTACTATGGAAAGCCCAAAATAAGAGTCAAAGTTTTGAGGAGCTACTTGAGGGCTTAAAAGACTTTGCGCATTTTGTCCTTTTAGCAATGAAATTTTATCAGGGATCGAATCATTTATAAAGCTTACCCCATCAAGAGCAAATGGTTCTTTTTTAGTATTGAAATCAAATGAATACCAACTTGACCCTAGAAAAGGGAATAATGGTGTGTTTGGAAATATTGAACTCAGTTTTTTGTTAAACCCTTCGCGAATAAAAAGATTAAAAGCGGCATTTTCATCACTGATTTTAGCTAAATCATATAAAATACTTTCCTGAATTCCCGGTCTGTCATTTTGAATATTTCGAATGCTATTCTCCAAGATAAGTTTTGAGCTACTAATGATAGCGATACCTTTAATTAAAGAATGGTATATTTTTTTGTTATTTACTTGTGTAATAGCAACTTTGACTTTATCATATTCAAAATGCTCACCCTCTGGAAGCAGAATACTATCTTGTGGTTTAGTGCTATAAAGAAAAGTAACTCCCATCCCTGACTTTCCCTCTGGAGTAAAACAAATAAGGGCTTCATTTGGAAATTCATCGGGTAATAAATTTAGAGTTTGAGAGTACAATAAAGGATCAAGAGCTAAAATTTTTTCAATAAAAGGTGAACTTGAAAGTGTATTGGAGATCATTTTTTGATCGTTGAACTGTAAAACAGCCAATGTATTTTGAGGAACACAACTCAATAAATCAGGGGCCTTTTTTTCTATGGTAGAACATGAAAAACACAAGGAAATCAGGGTCAGCTTTAATATGAATCGCATATAAATCAAAAATAAAAAACTCTTGATTGCTTTTATAGCTTTTTCAACAAATATTATTAACTTATTTTATGAATCATATATCCAATTTGAGTTGTTTAGAAAAGAGTTGAAATGAATTTCGATGGTGTTTTGTTATTCCATTCTTTTGAATAGCTTCACGGTGAGAAGTTGTTGGGTATCCTTTATTTTTTTTCCAATTGTATATAGGATTTTTAAGATCCAAATTCTTCATATAATCATCTCGATAGGTTTTTGCCAAGACAGAGGCAGCTGCAATATTTTGATACTTTCCGTCTCCCTTAATTACACATTCATACGGAATATTTTTAAAAGGTTTAAAACTGTTCCCATCGACAATTATAAATTCTGGTTTTAATTTGAGTTTATTCAAGGCCAAGTGCATGGCCTTAATTGAAGCATTTAGAATATTGATTTTGTCAATTTCATTTTGATATACATGCGCTACCGCAAATGCCAGAGCTTGAGTCTCAATCATTGGGCGAAGTGAATAGCGTTGGATTTCAGTAAGTTTTTTTGAGTCGTTGAGGTAGGGAAATTTAAAAGTTTTAGGGAGTATTACTGCCGCCGCAGTTACCGGCCCTGCCAAACACCCTCTACCAGCTTCGTCAGTACCTGCCTCAAGTTTTTTAGAAAGTTGTCTTTTCAATCTTTTCAAAGTATCAAATTTAAGTTTTCCAACATGTAGAGCAAATTACTCACATTTATCATAACTTCGCAAACAAATAATTTTAGCATGCGCNTTGGCTTGACGCTAAGTTTTTTTTCACTTTCTTTTCTTCTTTTCAGCCAAGATTTGGCTTTTAAGATTCAAGACAGTTTGCCTCAAANCACTTCTCTNAAAACCTCACTTAAAGACTCACTCCAACTCNCTGAAATTNATACTAAACTAAAAANAGATTCACTTAAGTTAGAAGNTNNAGGNCCAAANAAAATATCCAAACTTAAAAAAGAAAAGAAAAAGGGTTATCGTCCTTATATTAANTCCATGGAGGAAGTCANAATNTCAGATTATAAAATTCTCTATTTAGATGAAANAGAAAAATCTGTTGACACAAGTTTNTCCNTGGAGGGTGAGTATACGNTTAATTTTCTAAGAAAAGATTATTTTGAATTTTTACCCTTACCNAATATGGGAGANGGATTTAATAGACTTGGCTANGANTTTCATGAANANTCATTTNCNCCTCAAATGGGAGCTCGGGTCAAGCATTTTGGTTACTTTGAAAAAGAAGATGTTCCNTATTATAATNTGCCTTCTGCNTACACTGAGCTTTTTTTCAAAACAACATTTGAGCAAGGTCAACATCTNGATGCAACTCTTGCAATAAATACNTCTCCTAAACTTAATATNGCAGTCTCGTTTAAAGGGTTTAGATCATTAGGNAAATACAGCTNCTCATTGAGTAGAACNCGNCAATTTAGAATGAGTACTCAGTATCAAACATACGATCANCGTTATCGACTTCGTCTTCATCAANCTACCCAATCACTTGAAAATGATTTTAATGGAGGACTTACTAATGATGGNGTTTATTTTTTTGAAAATGCACCAAATTATGTTGCTACNGATGAATTTGGACAACCCGAATTAAATGAAAATGNNGAAGAAGAATATATTTTTTANGATGGNTTTTTGAATCGTTCACAATTACCAACTCAAGCAGCTGGNACTAATGTTTTGGANGGGAAACGTTATTTCATGGATCATCNATATAGAATGTTTCCTNTTAATAAAGATACAACTGCCCANAATGCTGCNATAGGATTTAGATCAAGCTTTGAAAAAAAGAACTANNATATTAATCAATCAAGGNCTAATTACTATTTTTATGAAACCTTNANAGATNCTAGAGTTGCAGATACAACNAATTANCAAACTTTTGAAAATACAGTTTATNCAAATTTTAAAAATTCCTTTTTAGGAAAATTAAAAGTTGANNTTCATCATATTCGATGGNATTATTCATTTGCAGAAAACGAATATGAAAAGGATACAATTCTTCCAAATCAGATTACNGCGACTCANTTAGCTGCTGAAGCTANNTGGTCAAAGTCNATANTTGGTGTAAATACTGANGCAGGACTTTATAATTCCTTTAAAAAAGATTTTAAAACTTTAGCTTGGCATGTTANTTTAGACCGNAAATTATATAATGATATCAGTCTTAAAGTCAGTTATAAANANCGTTCACAGCCATTGAATTTTAATTATCATTTACTTCAAAGTGATTACAAAGAATATAATTGGAATAATTCAGGNTTATTAAANCAAAAATTTAAAACCAAATCTTTGACANTTTCNCACCCAAAATGGGGAAATATAANTGGAGAATGGACTGNCATAGANAATTATACTTTTTTTAATAACATNACNCGTTTANNAGAATTAAATGAAAGANTCAAANTNAATGTTGTTCAATTAGACAAGAAGATCGATTATTTTAAGGCTCGCTTTAATCAACGTNTAGACTTTGCTAAGTTNTCATGGATAAATAATATACAATACCAAAAGGTCACTCAGGAAGAAGATNCTAATGAACTACTNTCAGGGCCTATAGCTTTAAATGTTCCTAAATGGTTAGTGAGAAGTACTTTAATGTTGACATCATCCATGTTTAACAAAGCCTTATTTTTCCAATCGGGGGCTACCTTTGTTTTTTTTACCGATTTCTATTCAGATGAATACAATCCTCTAATTGCAGAATTTGTTACACAGAATAATACAAAAATAGGTGAGTACCCAAGAGTTGACTTTTTCTTCAATGCCAAAATCAAAAGTTCACGTCTTTTTGTTAAACTTGAAAATGTTAATGCCCCTATTGAACATTTAATATATCCTGACACTCCTTACGATTATTATTCAGCCCCTTTTACACCTTACAGAGATTTCTCAGTTCGGATAGGATTAATTTGGAATTTTTTCGAGTAAAAAAATCGCCTTAAACACTTGATTTTAAATACCTTATACTAACTCTTGATTTTTATTAAAAAAACAGCAAAAAAACTTATTGTTATTATAGAAAAGGGTTCTATATTTGCATCCGCTAAAATGCTCATATATATGTTTAAATACATATTAAAATAAATGTATATTTAGTTTAAGTTCATTGAAAAATTAAATAAGAATGACAGCGCGTATCGAAAGATACAAGTGAATAGAACCATTTTGACCAAGTCAATTTTTAGGGGTTGTTACTTAATAAAGAAACAACAACGAAGAGTTTGATCCTGGCTCAGGATGAACGCTAGCGGCAGGCTTAACACATGCAAGTCGAGGGGTAA
>PAFO01000007.1 GCA_002705385.1 Flavobacteriaceae bacterium | reverse complement strand
TCACTTAGTTTGGCATTCAAATTAGTTCTAAAGTTTAATCTATTAAAATCTTGATTTATAATAGTCGCTTGAGCTTTGTAACTATTTGCTGAAATGTAATAATCAACATCTTCAGACCCGCCATTAGCAGATACAACAATATTAGAAAAAGGTGCACTTCTAAAAAAGTAATCTTGCCAATCAGCTCCACCCCCGGCTCTCAATTCAGAAATTCTTGATTGCGAAATAGTTTCAACACCATCTCTTAAATTAACACCTTCGGCAAATTGAGAAGGAGTCATAACAGGGATTCTCTGAACAACTTCAGAAGTTCCGAAAAAAGAATCAACCTGAATTTTAGCTTTCCCTTTTGAGCCAGATTTAGTAGTAATTAATACAACTCCATTTGCCCCTCTATTTCCATAAATAGCTGTTGCGGAAGCATCTTTTAGTACTTCCATTGAGCTAATGTCACTTGCATTTATATTATTAATATTACCTACAACAAGGCCATCAACAACATAGAGAGGATTATTATTTCCAGTAATTGAATTTGCGCCTCNAATTCTTATTTTGTAACCAGCACCTGGTGCACCACTAGTTTGAGTAACTGCAACGCCNGCCGCTCTAGCTTGCAAAGCTTGGTCTACCCTAATTAGGGGTTGACTTTCAAAATCNTCTGAACTTATAGAGGAAATTGAACCCGTTAAGTCACTCTTTTTTACTTGCGACCCATAACCTGTAATAACAATTTCATCTAGGGCTGAAATATTTTCCTCAAGGGTTACATTTAAATTAGTTTGCCCAGAAACCGATATGCTTTGTGTTACATATCCAATAAAGCTTACACTCAAAGTTCCATCGGATGAAATATTAATAGTGAAGTTCCCATCAAAGTCTGTTAAGGTTCCATTAGTATTATCTTCCAGATCTAAAATGGTAACTCCAGGTATTGGTTGACCATCTTGATCGGTAATGATACCAGAAACACTAACCTGAGCTAACAAAGAGTTAACACTAATAAGCATAGTGGTTATAAAAAAAATAAATTTTTTTAGGTATTTCATAATTGCTTTCGTTTTGAAGTGTAAAATAGGGAAAAACTTGAGAAATCCTTAAAACAAAAACTTCATACGTTATGATTAATAGACCAAGTTTTCTAATATTTACATATTAACTTTCCTAAAGCCTGACATTTAATCCAAGTAAAAAATTAAATTGGGCCTGGGGAAAATATCCAGCATACTCAATGGTTTTTAGCACTCCTGGTACTGAGTAGTCATCATTATAATGACCCCAATAACCATTTGAAACGTATTTTAATGCTAATATGTTGTTTAACAATAATGAAATATTTATTTCTTTAAAAAGACTTTGGGGGATAATCTGGTAATTGACATTTATATCGGTTACTGTATAGTCCTTCAGCTTAGAAAGCTCCGCGTCTATATTCCCCATGTACTGCTCCCCCACATGTTTGGTCAACAGTGCTATACGCCACTCATCGGTTGGGCTGAAAGCAATGATATTTGCTGCAACAACAGCAGGCGAATAGGAAAGTTTGGTATTGCCTAAATCCATCAGTTTTCCATCTCGTTCAAAATAGTAATCGTGATTTCGATTGTTACTGAGTGTAATATTTGGCTGCCATGACCAACGACTGCTTAGGGCAAAATTCCCCTCGAGTTCGATTCCCATTCGACTGCTCTTACCGACATTTTCTCTTAGTGGGGCACCAACATCGTTTATCGCACCAGTCAACACCAATTGATTTGTATAATCCATATAATAGAGGTTAGCAAGAAATGTGGATTTTTTACTGGTAAAACGCCATCCTAATTCGAAATCGTTCAATTCCTCTGGCTCAGGATTGCCTCCCTCAAAGTCGTCACGGATAGGTTCCCTGTGCGCTCGTGCAAATGAAAGGTAAAGTTTGTTATTAGGATTAAAATTATAGACCACACCCACCTTTGGATTAAAGAAACCATAATCTTCGTCAATATCAATTTTTTCGGGTCCTTTTAATGTCCCCCGCGCAGTGTAACTGATGCTTCGATATTGGAGATCCAAGTAAGCAGAAAAAAGATCATTAAACTGGTGATTTATCTTGGCGTATAGGTTACCTTCCGTTTTCTTTCCTTGATTTTCATAAAAACGATCCCTAGGCAATCCTGCTGAAGCATTGGTAGCAAAAATTAATTCTCCATAATGATCCCCGATATAACTGCTGACCATACCCCCAAAGTTTACGGCAGTACTTCCCTTTTGGCTGTTGAGAGAAAAAGTTGCTACATAGTAGTCATTGTTGAGCCATTTTTTGATGATATTTTCAGTGGTATCGATAGTTGTACCACCAATGGTATAGGGCTGGAGTCCTAAATAGCTAAAGTTATTTTCACTACTAAAATTGATATTTTGCTCAAACCACAGATCTTTGTATTCCTCGTATGCCCCTCGGCCCCATGTATAATTTAATCCTAGTGATAGGTTGGTGTATACATTCAATTTTTGGTTCCAATGGAATTGGTAGTGGTCCTGGGTGTAATCGTCCACTTGCCGATCGTAGTGCCCTTGTAAATTTCCANTTTCGTCATAAATCTCTCCAGCCGGATTATAGGTTCTGTCGCTGTTTAAAGTATTGGCATCAACTCCAAACCAAGATTGGTAAGTGATTTCGTGACCTCCAAACATGATGGCTTTGATAAGGGTATTTTCGTCTTGATAAGCCCCCTGTAGGAAATAGGAATTCAGATCAGAGGTCGCCCTATCGATATATCCATCAGAGGTTATCTTAGACAGCCGTCCTGAAATTTCAAAGTGATCGTTCAACAAGCCCGTGGAGAACATCAAAGTGTGTTTGAAAGTATTAAAACTCCCAACAGAATTTGCTATTTCCGCAAAGGCATTTTCGGATACAGCATCCGTTAAAAGATTAATACTGGCTCCAAAAGCACCCGATCCGTTAGTAGAGGTCCCAACCCCTCTTTGCATTTGAAGGCTGGAAACAGAGGAAGTAAAGTCGGGTAAATTCACCCAATACGTCCCCTGACTCTCGGAGTCATTGTAAGGAATACCATTGATGGTAACATTTACGCGTGTGGCATCACTACCTCTTACTCTAATTCCAGTGTAGCCAATTCCTGCTCCTGCATCACTGGTGGTGACGACTCCTGGGAGGTAGTTCAACATAATGGGCAGATCCTGCCCTAAATTTCTTGAGGCGAGATCTTCCTTGTCGACGTTGGTGTAAGCAAAAGGCTGACTTTCATCTGCCCTGAGGCCAGCAATTTTTACCTCTTCCAGCGCAATGGTCGGAAGGGAATCTTTTACCAATGTGGTTTGTGCGTGCGATTGATTAAAGAGGAAAACCGCAATAAATCCTAAGCAAATCGTTTTCATCTGAATAATTTTATTCAAATAAAAGGGGTGATTATTCTTAAGTGTTAAACGTTAATTAAAAATCCCTTGGCAGCATTACCTGCCCAGGTTCAATGGGTTTGATCTCAGCCCGATAAAAGTGGGCACCCCTTTGAGATTTTGTAAAGGTAATACTAACATTAAAGATTGGAAAACTTGTCTAAGTTTTTTTTAATAATTTATTTATTGTATTAATGGCCTTTCGCAGTCTTTTTTCTCGATTGCCCTCCAAAATGGCGTAGTTTTCTCCGAGTTGATCTAATGTATTTTTAAAATAATCAAACATCATTTGTCGATCGTTTGGACGGTCTCTTAGGTCATCTTTTTGCCACGGAACATCAATACCCGTGAGTAGATAATAATTGTAATGAAATTGGTGACAGCAGGCGACGATTTGTGGGTCACAATAGCCATCAAAATGGGTTTCAGACCAAACCCTAGTCACCACTACATTAGTGTCACAAATAAGCACTTGTTTGGCCATAGTTGTTGCTTCATTCTCCAATTGGATTTGTCCCGCTACAATAATGGGTAAATCGGCTCGGGAACAAACCTCCTTTTTTTGATCCCATTTTTTTTGAAGATAATCTCTCGCAAATTCTTTAACGCAAGTTGTTTGATAATAGTCTGACAATTGCCTCGCTAAGGTGGTCTTTCCAGTAGATTCAGGTCCGCAGATTACTACCTTTAGGAGGTTGGAAGGGACTTGTTTAAAATCTTTTTCCATGCTCTGTATCCATATATAGCAATTACAGTAAAGATAAGGTATTGCAAGCTTGTTATAGTTAGCCCCTTGTGAAAATAAAGTGGAATTGAAATGAGGTCGCCAACAATCCAAAAAATCCAATTTTCAACTTTACGCCTCGCCATCAACCACATACCGACAAAGAAAACAGCGGTAGTTAGGGTATCTATATATGCGGTCCAATCATTCCAACGATCAAATACTTGATATACACCAAAAACAAAACACAAACTCAAGAAAAATAAACCAATAGAGATTTGACGTTCCTTAGTATTAATAAAATCGACCTTGTGAATGTAAACGTCTTCTTTTTTTTGGGACCAATAGTACCAACCATAAGCGCTCATAATAAAGTAATAAGCATTGATAAGCATATCACCTAATAGGAACCACTTAAACAACAAATAGACAAAAATGGCAGTTGAAAACATGCCTGTCGGATAAACAAACACATTGTTTTTTTTGGCACATATTACGCTTACTAACCCAAATATTACCCCAGTGATTTCTAGGGTAATGTCTAGGGGGAGATAGTCACTATACTGTCCAAATAGACGATCAAAAACTTGGGACATATTGACTTCGGTCACCCTTAACTATTTTCATATTTAACATAACAAAAGACTCTTCCTCAAAAGTTTCTTTTATAGTGTCCTGAATGCAGCACATTAAAGTGTCATATTCTCCGTAAATTTGAGTACTCAACGGATTTTCCATAACCTTAAAACCTAAAGTTCTAATTTTTTTTATGAAGGTTTTTATTGAAGGTTCAAAATCATCGCTTAGGGGGGTTAATGTCAACTCTATTGATACTTTCATAATGAATTTTTTAAAGATTGTTGCTAATTGCTAAGGTACCGCAGTAGGTTTTTTCTACAATAAATTTTAAGGAAAAATGAAATATTTGGTCGGAAATAAAAACTTTTGCACTCCCGGATTTTACTCCCCATATAAATGGCGATACGATAAGTTGCTTTGAAAAAATGATTCCTTTTTGTTTTAAAGCTTTATATAGGGCCTCTTTTGCCGTCCAAATCATGCTAAGTTTTTCAACTTTCCTGNTNCCCTCCAAGGCAAAACTTTCATCAGGATGTAAAAATCGGTTTGCTATATCTAGGATCTTGGGTCGATAAATCTCCAAATCAATCCCTAAAGATTTCTTCCCTAAGGCAATTCCAGCNAGGTTTCTTGTGTGAGAAATCGAAAGCTGCTGACCCGACCTCAAATGGGGAATACCATCAGTGTCGTGACTCAATTCCTCAGGTGAGACCCCAGCTTCCATGAGGAGTCTTCGGGAAGCCAAAAACTCTTTTTGATGGGCAGTAATTTTTCGTTTTTGGAATCTGACTTTATCTGCTTCTGATAGTTTGAGATTTTTTTCTAATACCTCTAGAGATTCTTCAATATTCCAAATTAAAATTTGGAGGTCATTTGGCAAATTAATGCTATTAGTTAATGGCATTTGATATTGAGATTAAAGTCCGTACTTTTGTAAAAAAATTACCAATTAAAATAAATTATGGGAACTAAAACAGCAGCTACCTATTTACCTTATAAAGTCAAAGATATGTCTTTGGCTGAATATGGAAGAAGAGAAATTCAATTAGCCGAGGCTGAGATGCCAGGATTGATGGCTTTAAGGAAGGAATATGGCAAAACCCAGCCCCTAAAGGGAGCACGAATTGCTGGATGTTTGCATATGACAATTCAAACTGCTGTATTAATTGAAACTTTAACAGCGCTGGGCGCTGAAGTTACGTGGAGTTCTTGTAATATATTCTCTACTCAAGATCATGCTGCTGCTGCAATTGCTGCAGCCGGTATACCAGTTTATGCTTGGAAGGGAATGAATGACGAAGAATTTGATTGGTGTATTGAACAAACTGTATTTTTTGGAAAAGAACGTGAGCCACTAAATATGATTCTAGATGACGGCGGAGATTTGACCAATTTAGTTTTAGATNATTATCCTGAGTTGGTTAAAGGTATTAAAGGGCTTTCTGAGGAAACAACTACGGGTGTTCACCGATTGTATGAAAGAATGAAAAACGGCACTCTGCCTATGCCTGCCATTAATGTGAATGATTCAGTAACCAAATCAAAGTTTGATAATAAATACGGTTGTAAAGAGAGTGCTGTTGACGCCATCAGAAGATCGACAGATATAATGCTTGCAGGAAAGCGTGTATTAGTTGCTGGATACGGAGATGTTGGTAAAGGAACCGCTGCCTCTTTTAAAGGCGCAGGAGCGATTGTGACAGTAACTGAAATTGATCCTATCTGCGCTTTACAAGCAGCAATGGATGGATTTGAGGTTAAGAAAATGTCCTCTGTTATTGGTAATGCTGACATAGTAATCACAGCCACAGGAAATAAAGATATTCTCAGAAAAGAATCTTTTCTCGCCTTAAAGGACAAAGCTATTGTCTGTAATATAGGGCATTTTGATAATGAAATTGATATGGCTTGGCTAAATGACAACTATGGCCACAATAAAGTTGAGATTAAGCCACAGGTAGATCTTTACACCCTTGAAGAAGGGAAAGAATTGATTGTTCTGGCTGAAGGAAGACTAGTTAATCTGGGTTGTGCTACTGGTCATCCGAGCTTTGTAATGAGTAATTCATTTACTAATCAAACATTGGCTCAGATAGAGTTATGGAAGCATTCAGAAAAATATGAAAATAAAGTCTACATGCTTCCGAAGCATTTAGATGAAAAAGTTGCTTTACTTCATTTGGAACATTTGGGCGTTGAGCTAGAGAACTTATCTAAGGACCAGGCAAGTTATATTGGGGTTACTGTCGATGGACCCTTTAAACCTGAATACTATCGCTACTAGCCTAATTAAATCTATTTATATTAAGTCAGTTAAAACTAACTTTTTTTTAAATATTTCAATAAAAAACTAATCATAAAAATAATGTCCAGAAGTCCCCAATTATTGATTCTTAAATTATCAATATTACTCTTTTTACCAAAAACTTTTTTTGGTCAAGTGAGTGAGGGATTAGATTTAACAAAGCTATCCAAGCTAAACGATTATATAGAAGAACAAGTTAAAGCTGAAAAATTAGCCGGTGCAGAAATTCTTATAGCCAGAAATAATAAAATTATTATACATAGTTCCCNGGGATTTTCAAATCTAGAAACTAAAAAGAAACTAGATAAGAACAGTATTTACTTTATACAGTCTATGACCAAGCCAATTATAAGTGTGGCAATAATGCAACTTTATGAAAGAGGAATGATTGATTTGGAGGATAAGGTGTCCAAATATATTCCTGAGGTAGCCAACCTTGAAGTCGCTTTGGATTTAAGTCAAGGGATCAATAGCGATACTGAAAAAGTAAAATCTCCAATTACTATTGGCCATTTGCTTTCTCATACATCAGGATTTTCTCATGGATTTGGACTTGTAAAAAGCACAAAGCTTGATAAAGATGTTGGTAAACTAATCTATGGTAAAAAATATCCTATAACAAAAAGTTTAGATGATGGAACTAATTACTTTATTCATAGTACATTAGAAAGCAGAATTACTGCCCTAATTTCAGCACCATTAGTTCATCAACCAGGAGAAAAATGGCACTATGGTGGAGGAATAGATTTATTAGCGTTAATTATTCAAAAAGTTTCAAAGCAAAGCATTCCAACTTACTTAACTGAAAATATTTTTCTACCCCTAGGTATGAACGAAACCGGATATAATATTGACGAAAAAGACTTAGATAGAGTTATGAGTGTCCATAAATTAAATTGGAGCTACGAATTAACACCAGGAAAAAACCAGCCCCCTCGAACAGGCAATACTCTTTATGGCGGAACTCATGGCCTTTACTCTACCGCACTAGATTATTTCAAATTTTGTCAAATGATACTCAATCATGGAAAATTTAATGGGCTCAGTATTCTAAAAAAGAAAACGGTGGATTTGATGAAGATAAATCAAGTTGGGATGTCATACCCAAGAAATAATCAAGGTTTTGGGTACGGATTTGCGATTGAGTATGATGAGTTCAGTAGTGAAAAAGAAAAAGCTCAGTCTCTTTATTGGGGGGGCTACTTCAACACGAGATTTTTTATAGATCTTAAGAGAAATATAGTAGCAATCTGGATGACCCAAAAATTACCGAATTTATCATATGGTGGCTATCACCAGGTACTTAAAAAAAATGTCTACGATGCGATCATAGACATTGAATAATACGAAATTCAGGTCTTAAAAAAGAGGGTTCCTTTCCTAAGCCTCAAATGGAACTACAGAGACGTAAGATTTATTGTCTTTCTTCTTAGTAAATTTAACTAATCCATCGACTTTGGCGTGAAGGGTATGGTCTTTTCCAAGGTAAACATTTTCACCTGGATTATGGGCGGTTCCACGTTGGCGGATGATTATATTTCCTGCCCTAGCAGCTTGGCCACCAAANATNTTNACNCCTAGTCGTTTCGAATGTGATTCTCTTCCATTTTTAGAACTCCCTACTCCTTTTTTGTGTGCCATCTAATTGTTCTTTTATTGTAATTCTTTATTTACTTAAAGCTGTAATCAATTCTGCCTTTTTAAAAGTAGTGTACCCTGCAATTCCTTTTTCTTTTGCAACGGCTTTAAGTTCTGTAACGGTCATTTTGGAATATTCAACAGCAGTTGCTTTTTTAGAAGAAGCTTTTTTCACAGTGGCTTTGACTGGTTCCTTCTTTTGTGAAGCTGGTCTAACTGAAGCTACTTTTTCCGCAGTAGGTTTTGAAGTGGATTTGGATCCAGAAACGACAATGTTTTCAACCATCAATTCGGACAAAGCTTGGCGGTGTCCATTTTTAACACGGTATCCTTTTCTTCGTTTTTTCTTAAACACGATGACTTTGTCCCCTTTTAAATGACCAACTACCTTGGCTTGTACTGAAGCACCTGTTATAGACGGGGCCCCTACAGTCACTTTTTTCCCATCGTCAAGTAAATAGACTTTTTCAAAGGAAACCCTGCTTCCTTCTTTGTCTTGTAAACGATGTACGAAAAGCTTTTGGTCTTTTGCAACTTTAAATTGCTGCCCTGCTATCTCAACAATTGCGAACATAATGGTCATTTTAGGATTGCAAAGATAATTATTTTGCAATCAAAAACAAGACACTGAAATTTAATTTAAACAAATAAATTAGCAGGTATATACCCATTTAATTTTCGCCGTTTAGATGGATTAGATAGGAAATGACGGTTTTTTCAAGCCCTTTTTTAAAAGGTGTTTTGGGAGTCCAGCCCAATTCTTTTTGGATTTTAGTAGAATCGATGGCATAACGGTAATCGTGCCCAAGCCTGTCAGCAACATANCTNATAAGCTTTTTAGAATATCCTTCAGGTCTGCCAATTTGAGTGTCGACAATGGCTATCAACTGATTGACAATTTCAATATTGCGTAATTCGTTATTTCCGCCTACGTTGTAGGTTGCTCCTAATTTTCCTTGGTTGAAGATCAAATCAATGGCCTCCACATGGTCCTCAACGTAAATCCAATCACGAATATTTTTACCATTACCGTAGATACGCAGTGGTTTTTCTTGAATGATATTTTTTGTGATTAGTGGAATTAATTTTTCAGGGTATTGGTCTGGGCCATAGTTATTGGAACAATTGGACAAGACTACTGGTAAACCATAGGTGTGGAAATAGGCCCTCACAAAATGATCGGATGCTGCTTTTGACGCGGAATAAGGAGATCTGGGATCATAGGGGGTAGTTTCCAAAAACTTTCCTTTTTCTCCCAAACTTCCATAGACTTCATCGGTGGAAACATGGTAAAATAATTTATTCTCGTAACTTCCCTCCCATTCCCTCCGGGCAGTCTCCAAAAGGGTTAAAGTACCCATAACGTTTGTCTGTGCAAAATTGAATGGTATTTTTATAGATTGATCCACATGAGACTCAGCTGCTAAGTGAATAACGCCATCAAATTTAAAATCGGTAAAAAGTTTTTTTAGGTATTTCGCATCGCAGATATTACCCTTAAAGAAGGAGTAATTAGTCATGTTTTCAATATCTTTGAGTTTTNCAGAATCTCCCGCATAAGTTAGCGCATCCAAATTAACAATTTGGGTATCGGGATATTTTTTAACTATAAGTCGTATAAGATGTGATCCTATAAATCCAGCTCCGCCAGTAATTAAAATTGATTTTTTTTTCATTTAATTTTTTTCAAACAGTCCTCCAATGCCGATTCCCACGATTGAGGGTTCAAGTTAAATTCCTTTTTTATTTTCTCGCAACTTAAAACCGAATATTTTGGTCGTTTAGCCTTAGTGGGGTAATCTGTGGTATCAGTAGGTTTTATCCTACACGAGGTTTTGATTAATTGTTTGATTTTGTATGCAAAACCGTGCCAAGTTGTTTGTCCATTGTTGGTAAANTGATAAACTTCGACACCGTTGGTTATTGGATTTTGATCCAATGCTTTAAGGGTTGAGGCTGCAAGGTCCAAAGCATAGGTCGGACTTCCAGTTTGATCTGCTACTACATTAATTTCCTCTTTGTTTTGCATTAGGGTGAAGATNGTCTTTACAAAGTTTTTACCATAGGGACTGAATAACCACGACGTACGAATGATCCACCCATCAATCCCAGAAGTTTGGATGACTGATTCTCCCTCTGCTTTACTATTGCCATAAACCCCAATTGGGCACAGGGGATGTTCCTCACTGTAGGGGGTATCACCTGCACCATCAAAAACATAATCAGTAGAATAGTTAATTAGTTTGAACCCAAATATTTTAGATAATTCACAGAGTGAATCGATAGCCTGAACATTGAGTTGCCATACGTTTTGAGGTTCATCTTCTGCATCATCTACAGCAGTGTAGGCGGCACAATTGATTACAATATTTATAGAATTTGAATTGAAAAATTGCTTTAATTGATTCTGATCTAAAAGGTTGAGCTCTGGCAGGTCTTTGAAATAGAATTTAAAATGAGGGAAATGGGGAGCACAATATTGAAAAGACTGTCCCAATTGACCCTTGGCGCCAATGAGTAAAATTTTATTCATAAAGGGATTGATTATAATCGAAATATTGGGCCGCTTTAAATCTGGGATGAAATTTATCTTTTTCAGATAAGACAATTTTATCAGTAGGTAATTGCCAATCAATATTCAATTGTGGGTCATCAAAAGCGATACTGGCCTCTGCAGATTTGTTATAATAGTTATCGACTTTATAAGTGACTCGTGCCTTTTCACTTAAACAGGCATATCCATGTGCAAAACCCCTCGGGATAAAAAGTTGTTTTTGATTTTTACAACTTAATTTAATGGCAATGTGTTTTCCAAAATTAGGCGATCCTTTTCTGATATCCACCACTACATCTAAGATTGTTCCCTCAATAACAGATATTAGTTTAGATTGGTCTGCTGGGGGAATTTGGTAGTGTAGTCCTCTGATAACTCCATAGTAAGATTGCACTTGATTTTCTTGACAAAAACTTACAGTATGCCCTAAGGCAAGCTCGAGTAAGTCCAAACGAAAGCTTTCCATAAACCAACCTCTATTATCATGATGGTTATTTGTTTGCACAAGCAATACTTCAGATAATTCGGTAGGGGTTATGTTCATCTAAATCTTATTTTTTATAACGGTCCATAAGGTATTGGCCATAATTAGTCTGTGACAATTCTTTTGCCATTTTTAAGAGCTGATCTTTTGAAATCCATCCATTCTTGAAAGCGATTTCTTCTAAACAAGCAACTTTAAGTCCATGTCTTTTTTCTACAGTATAAATGAATTGACTAGCCTCAATCAAAGACTCATAAGTTCCGGTGTCCAGCCAAGTAATTCCCATATCCAAAATTTTTACCTGTAATTTACTTGCCTCCAGAAAAGCCTGATTGACAGTGGTGATTTCTAATTCCCCACGGGTACTAGGTTTTACGTTTTTGGCGATTTCTAATACTTCATTGGGATAGAAATACAAACCCACCACGGCTTTATCGCTTTTTGGATGTTGCGGTTTTTCTTCTATGGACAATGCTTTNCCCNTTTCATCAAAGTCAATCACCCCATAACGTTGCGGATCTTTGACGGTATAGCCGAAAACAGTGGCAACTTCAGTTTGAATTACAGCTTCTTGCATCAAGTTATTTAATCCCTCGCCATAAAAAATATTATCCCCTAATATTAGACAAACACTATCTTGACCGATAAAGTCCTCTCCAATTAGGAAGGCATCCACCAATCCGATGGGGGCTTTTTGTTCGGCATATTGAATTTTTATTCCAAATTGACTGCCGTCCTCCAAAAGCCTTTGGTAGGCGGGTAGATTAGTGGGGTTACTGATGAGCAAAACCTCTTTGATTCCAGCTGACATCAACACTGACAGAGGGTAATAAACCATGGGTTTGTCATAAATAGGAAGGAGGTGCTTTGAAACCCCTTTAGTTACTGGATGGAGTCGGGTTCCTGAGCCGCCGGCAAGAAGTATGCCTTTCATTTTTAAATTTCAGTTTTAAATTCAAATCCTTCCCCAGCCCCTATAAATACTGAGTTTTTGTTGTTTTCTAACATAGAATAACGTATCTTATATAGTCTAATGCGAGTAAAAATACTCTTTAACAATTTATTAGAAAAAACGATAACATGATTTAACATATGTTAGATTTTATAAAAATAGAATTTGGCCTTTTATCGGCTAAAAAAAGAAAGGTACGAATCTATATCTTTTTGCACCTTTCAAAGGGGAAAAAATTAATTTCCACTCTTCCACTTTTTATTAATCCCAGTTTTTGGCAAGATAAAAATCAGCAGGTTAGTCCCAGATATAAAGAGGCGGAAAAGATCAATGAAAAACTTAAAATAGTTCTTTTTCAGATTCGAAAAATAGAAGATTTAGACCGAATTCGGGACAATAAATCATTTAAATTACTCATTTATAAAATATCTATTAATTATTTGTTAGACAATAATTTAAGAATATTAAATGCAATAGATAATCAGATTAAAACTGCACCCTTTAGAAAGAATAGAAAAACAGGCTCTATTGGACTTCGGCTTAATACGATTAAGCGCTATAGTTATCTTTTAAAACTTGTAAAAGAGTATGAGATAGAAAAAAACACTTTACTTTTTATTGATCATTTTAAAATTCAGGATATCGATGCTTTTTCCAACTACTTACTGCATGAGAAATCTTATGGAGTTGGAACTGTGGGTAAACAATTGGGACTTTTAAAAACGGTTTTAATTCGTGCGAAGCGTGACGGTTATCCAGTGAGTTCTAATTATCAGTTTATTGATTCTTTTGGTCTGGACAAACAAAAGCGAATTCTTCAAACCCTTGATTTTGAAGAAATCGAGCTGATTAAAAAGGCCGTCTTACCTTCAAATCTTATAAACTCTTGGAAGTGGATGCTTATCGGGCTTTACACCGGCCAAAGGGTAGCTGATCTACTGTCCTTAAAACCAGATCAGCTTCGAGAGGGACCGAATGATATATTGTATATTGATTTTGTACAACAAAAAACCGACAGGGCAGTAACTGTTGGGATTTTAGATTCTTTAATTAAAGATATCCTGCTTGAGGAGTTTCCGAGTTATAGCTATCCTCAGCTTTTTAATATACACATTAAACAGATCTGTAAACTTGCTGGCATTAACAAGAGAGTAGCGGGCTATAAGATGCATTTAAAACCTAGAAGAAAACTAAAAGGGGTGTTTAAAAAGTATGAGCTAATTACAGCGCATGATCTTCGA
>PAFO01000006.1 GCA_002705385.1 Flavobacteriaceae bacterium | reverse complement strand
TTTCCATTTTTCAATGCAACACCTGGAGCCCATCCTTTACCAGTTTTTCCTGTTTTGTAGCCTTTTTTCTTTAAAACCTCAGGGAATGTTAAAAATTTTTCAGGGAAAAAAGGAACGTGATTGGCTGCCTCTTCTAGCAGCCAGCTGTCCCGTCCTGTTAAAATTGTAGATCTGGAAGGGGAACACTTTGCATTAGTTGTATAAGCATGTTTGAATAATAAGCCCTGGCTTGCTATACGATCAAANCCNGGTGTNTTTANCCATTTCGTNCCATAAATACTTGNGTGTGGATAGGACTGGTCGTCNGAAATNACAAATAATATATTTGGGGGGGGTGAGTCAAAGGATTTACATCCTAAGGATAGGGTTAAAACTAATAAGAGTGATAGTTTTTTCATTCTCTAAAACTAAAAAAATATTTACTCAATATCTAGTAGTATGTCTTCTTATGTCTTACAAGTACTTTTCACCTAATTCTAGGGCATCAAAACTGCCATCAGGATTTACAGTTTCAAAACGCTTTTTGATTAATACCTGTAAATCAGGGTATAGCTGATGAAGTCCGGTTCGACCTTTACACGCTTTCCATTGATGCTTTGATAGGTTCTTTCGCTTTCCCTTCTATATAGCTTTTCAAACTTCCATTCATCTGCTCTAGTAAAGGGTGTTAATTCACCGCTATTTAAAGTTTTCCAATTAAAAAGGGGTCCCTCAATTGGGTATTTGGAAAGGAATCTATTTGTGTGAATTTCGAAATGCTGCTTCTAAAAGATCAATTGAAATTACTGTAATTGATGAAGAGAATATATAAGATATCCTAACTTAATTTAGATTGTTCCTTTTTTGGAACCAAAATAAAATAATCCTAGTGTTACTAATCCCATTAGTATTACAGGAAGAGGAGCTGTTGGCTGACCTGTAAAAACATTAATCAAATCTGGTAAAGCAAAAAAGCCAGTTAGCGCGAATAATAGGAATGAAATTCTTTTTAAAATATTAATATCATTAAATGATAGTGCACCATAAATAAATGAGATTACCCCGAGAATTAACAATCCTAAAACTAAAGCAAATTGTTCAAACATTATAATTGCATCTGGTGATGGGCTTGAACCAAATGCATCAGAAGTAAGCATCATTTTAAATTCAGGTGAAAATAAAGAAATATATAATGGAAGAGCTTGGAGAAATATTAATACTATATTAATCTTAAAAATTGTTTTAATTTTCATTGTAAATTGGATTGTGATTTAATTATTAGTGTTATGTTCTAATATATTTGATATTTCAGTTATTTCATTTGCAGGAACTCCGGCACGCTCTGCGTGTTCTTTAATAAAGTCTTTTGAATCAGCATTATAGACACAAAAAACATTATTTCCAGCTATATAACTATGCTCTTGTTCAATTTTTTTCCCTTCATTTCTCATAGCTATTAATACCGACTCAGAACCTTTACCAATTTCATCTAGTTTTTCACTTGGTATTTGTGATGCTCCCTCAATTTCTCTTTTAATTAAATACTTGTTCATCAATAATTTATTTTAGTTTGATTATGGCAATATACAAAGAAGTCTATTAACTTGGTGTAGAGTTTATGCTGAAAAACCATTAGTAATTAATAGCAGTATTATTTATATTTAGGTATGAAAAGAAGAGAATTTTTAAAAAACAGCTTTACCCTTGGTGCTATATCAGTTTTACCTTTTTCTTATTCATGTAGCCGAGTCTCAACTGATATAACTGGCCTAAGTGCTTTAGAATTATCAATGGGTATAAAGACTAAGCAATTTAGTTGCTATGAAGTAATGCAAGCTTATTTAAACCGTATTAAAAAGTATAATCCTACTTATAATGCGATAATTAGTATGGCTAGCAGTGAAATTCTTTTTAATCATGCTAAAGAAGCAGATAAAGCATTATCAAAAGGAGAATATTGGGGATGGATGCATGGCATGCCACATGCAATAAAAGACTTAGCGCCTCTGAAGGATTTTGTTTATACTAGTGGTTCCCCAATGTTTGCTAATAGAATAGCAGATCAAGATGGATATATTACTTCTAAGATAAGAAGTCAGGGAGCTATTTTTATTGGTAAAACTAATACACCTGAATTTGGTTTAGGCTCTCAAACATATAATCCAATTTTTGGACCAACAGGAAATGCTTATAATCCAAAGTTAACTGCAGGTGGAAGTAGTGGAGGAGCAGCCTGTGGATTAGGAACTAAAATGTTACCAGTTGCTGATGGAGGAGATATGATGGGTTCTTTACGAAATCCAGGGGCNTTTAATAATGTTATAGGTTTTAGACCTAGCACTAACGTANTAATGGGAGAAGGTGACGAAATTAATCGAATGCTTTCAACTTCTGGCCCTATGGGAAGAAATACTAGAGATCTNATAAGTTTACTAAAAACAATTGCTTTAAAACCAGAATTTAATGGAATAGAGCCANTAGATTTTAAAGATGTCAAAATTGGATGGCTTAAAGATTTAGGAGGTTATTTACCTTTCGAGCCAGGTATTCTTAAATTATGTGAAAATAGTTTAAGTAAATTAACCTCTGCAAGAGCAAAGGTTGAACTAACTCAAACTAAATTAAATCCTTCAGATTTATGGACATGTTGGACTACTTTGAGGCATCAAACTCGTCTCAAGATNCTAGAATTCTATGAAAATCCAATGACACATAATTTACTTAAACCAGAATTAATATGGGAAATTGAGCAAGCCCTTAGTTTAAAAGAAAAAAACATAGAGCAAGCTGAACTTTTTCGAAAGGAATGGTATGCNGAATTAGATAGACTTTTTGATAAATATGATTTTCTAATCCTTCCANCAGCACAAGTATTNCCCTTTTCTACTGATATTCATTGGCCAAAAGAAATAAATGGTAGAATTATGGACACCTATCATCGTTGGATGGAGGTAGTAATAATGGCAAGTATTGGGGGAATCCCTGCAATAAACCTTCCTACAGGTTTTGACTCTGAAGGAAGGCCAATGGGTTTACAAGTAATGGGAAAATTTGGAAATGATAGGAGGGTATTACAATTTGGTTTAGCATATGAGCAAATTACAGATTATCTTGATGTAAGACCAGAATTGGTTTTCTATGATTCATAGGAATCTATTAATTATATTTTAATTTGAGCAAATTCCTAATCGGTCTTTTAGTTAGTTATTTTGAGCATTAAATTATGAAAACTAATCCTTTAGTTTTTTTATGATTACTTTATATATTTAATGTTAATAGGTGGATTTTTGTAATTTTAAAATATGAATAAAAATATTTTATTATTTCTTCTATTAATATTAGGATGCACAGATATTAATGAAGAAAAAATTGAGAATATGCATCTTGATGAAAAATTAGCAAAGGAGTTGGTGTCCCTTTCTGTGAAATGTGTAGACCAAAAATATCCTTATAAAATAGGCTATAGATTTACTGATGAAAATTGGTTAAAACCACACTATGAAATTACCCCTTCATTTTATGGATGTTGGGATTGGCATTCAGCAGTCCACGGTCATTGGGCAATGGTTAAGATTTTAAAAGATTTTCCAGAAATTTCTAATAGAGAAATTATTTTATCTAAACTTGATAAGAATCTAAGCAAGGAAAATTTGAATAAAGAATATGAATTTTTTAAACAGAAATTTGCCAATGGATTTGAAAGAACTTATGGATGGGCTTGGTTGATGAAATTATATTCTGAACTACTTTCTTGGGATTATGAAAAAGCTCAGATATGGGCAATTAATATGAAGCCACTTATTGACCTTTTAAGTGAAAGAACTATTTTATTTTTAGATAAACTTTCAACGCCATTAAGACCAGGGACGCATGCGAATACTGCATTTTCATTTTCTCTCATGATTGAGTATGCGCAAATAGCTGATGATAAGGCATTATTTAATAAGATTAAAGATTTTAGTATCAAAAATTTTCTTGGAGATATAAATTGTCCTGTAAACTACGAACCCTCAGGTACAGATTTCATTTCACCTTGTCTTGCTGAAGCCGGATTAATGTCATTATTGTTGAATAATTCAGAATTTAATAAGTGGCTATATAAATTTTTNCCTTCATTTGACAAAAGGAATTTTGGGAGTATAATAAATCCTCCTGAAGTACTCGATCCAAAAGATCCAGGAATAGGTCATTTAATAGGTTTAATGTTCCATAGAGCATGGACTTTAAAAGATATAGCAGAAAAGCTTGATAGTAAAACTGATAAAAAATTATTTCAGTCTATAGCAAAAAAACATTCCAAAAAGGGTTATAATATTATGTTTGAAAGTGGTTATGGGGGAGAACATTGGCTAGCAACGTTTGCTATATACAACTTCTCAAAATAATCTACTTTTTTTTGCAAATAAGGAAATAGTATAAATTAAGAATTTAAAATTAGAGAGGAGTTTTATAAAATTGTTTCTTAATTTCAAATGAATAAAAACCGAAAATTTAAATGGATAATCTTTCAAAAAATCAAAAACTTATAGTTGCTGTGGTTCTTTGGATTGCCACTGGTGTTTTTGTATATTTATACTTTAATAGTTAGTTTCCTAAACTAAAAATTTTGTGATATTAAATAAGCCATAAAGCAATTTACATGGAGTTTTGTAATTTCAATAAAACAATTTCTTTTATCTGAAAACATTGAAAAAATATTTTTCATTTTAACACCAATTTTTAAAATTAAACTGGCATTAATTATTCCTTTAATTTTATTCTATANACCCTTGGATTGTCTATAAACCCTGTGACATAAAGATATTTTTCATTATCATCAAATGTGCAATTTGTTATATGAGAGAAGTCAATTCTTGCTTTAAGCTTACCATCTGGAGAAATAACTAAAAGTCCTCCTGGGCCAGAGGTGAAAATATTTCCACTAGAGTGAATCGCCATTCCATCAAAATCCCGACCATCTTTAAATTTTTCAAATAGCTCTCTTCCTTCAAAAAATGTTTCAGTCTCAAGATTATCTAAATTTATTTTTAAAATTCTTGAATTACTAGTTGAAAATGGAATTCCCATCTTATTCACATATAGGTATTTTTCATCTGGTGAAAGACCAAGACCGTTTGGCACATCAATCTCTTTTGAGATAGATATTATTTTATTTTCATTTGGATTAAATTTATAGACACCATTAAAATCTAATTTTCGTAGATCTGAATCTACAAAACTATATGAATCCAAATCAAAAAATGAAAAGGGAGGGTCAGTAAAATATATTGATCCATCACTTGCAATTGTCAAATCATTAGGACTATTAAGTCTTTTACCATTGAAATTATCTACTACAGTTTTAAAATTTGGTTTAAAACTTTCTTTGTTGTCAATTAATGCAATTCGTCTATCACCATGTTGACATACAATCAAATTGCCCTCATCGTCAATAACCATTCCATTTGGACCTAATAATCCTTTACCTAAATTTGGTGCATATCCGGTATTCCCACCTGGAGAAATAAATTTTGTTGAACCGGTTTCTTTGTTCCATTTCAATATTTGATTATTAGCAACATCAACAAACAGTAACGAGTTTGAATTTTTATCCCACACTGGACCTTCAGGAAGAGTAATTGAATCAGCTAAAATTTCAATCTCAGAATGAATATCAATAATTGATTCAATAGATTTATCAAAAATCTCAATTTTTGGATTTGTGTTTTTTTTTGGCTCAGAGCAAAAAACAAAAAATATTAAAAGACTTAAAAAAGGTATTTTTTTCATTTTATTGGCTTATGTTTAGTGAAGTAATAAATCTACAAAATTTACTCTTTAACTGATGAAGCTTTCTTTAAATTTTATAACATTAAAAATAATGGAATGGCTAACTGGATTATGAAAAAATATTTAATCTTACTTTGAATTTATCTTCTTTTATATAAATAAATGGTTAAATTACATCTTTACTATTTATCATTTTTATTTTTTTTCATTGGTTGCGGTGAAGAGATTGAAATAATTGAAGCTCAGCAAGAGCAGACAGTCTTATGTCCACCATGTGAAATAGATGCTTCTAAAGATCAAATAAATTCAGTCACTACACCCTGGCCGGATTTTAAGGCAGGTGATCTAATAAAAATAAATTCACTTACTCAGCTCAAGTATGAACAACCAATAGGTGCTTACCCAAATAGTCATTGGAATATTAAGCCTTGGTGGAAAAATAGAGGAACAGATCCGTGGAGCGAATATCCCTACTGGGGAGATAATTATGTTCAACCAAAACATAACTTTAAAAGCTGTGTAAATGATAATTTAAGATGGAAGTGCGGCTATTCTTATTCTTTACAAGTTCCAGAAAATTATGATGAAAATAAAAGTTATCCATTAATCGTATTTCTTCATGGGGGAATTTATTTTGACGCTAACAGCTTTAATTATTATGATTATCTCAAGGATGTTTTTTATAATCCAGAAGATGACCCCTACATCTATGCTGCACCTATTAAACTTGAAATTGATTGGGATCCTAATAAAATTCGTGACTTAATTCAGAACATTAAAAAAAATTTAAATGTAGATTTTCAAAGAATATATTTAACTGGATTAAGTATGGGAGGAAGAGGAACCTTTATAGTTGCATCAAAGCTATCTGAGACCTTTGCTGCCATAATGCCACTATCCCCTCATCATCAGCCTTACAGTTATTTATCATTAGCTGAAAGCGTAAAGGACATGCCTATTTGGATGTCTCATAGTGATGTTGATTTAATCTCATCATATGACATGGCAAAACAGATGGAAAAAAGGTTAATAGATCTTGATGCTAACATTCTTTTTAGAACAGAAATTGGGGTTGGNCATTCTGGTTGGGAAAGAATTTATAGTGATTCTTATGTNATTAAATGGCTTCTTTCTTGGAAAAAGGAGACTAGATAGCATATTAAATTATAAAACCTTGNCATAGGAAGNTGAANNTTAGCTTATTTATCCTAGAGTTAAAAAGTACAGTATTGTTGGAATAAAAAGAATTATAGCTATCAAATCAAATTCTTTAGAAGTATTATTTTTAGTTTGCCAATAAGCAATTATTATTAATGGAATTTGAAATGGCAATCTGACTAATGCATCATGACTACTAATTCCAATAGTTTTAAGAGCCACTTCTGAATTAAATAAATAAATATTTGCTGGGAAAACAGCAATAAGCAAAAAAATTAATCCAATTGCGGCATACTTTCTTGTTTTTTTTGGAATTAGTAAACATCCAAATACAATTTCAAAAAAACCTGAAATATATACCATAGTTTCTGGGAAAGGGATATATGGGGGTACGATTACTAAAAAAAACTCCAAATCAGTAAAATGCTTTATTCCTACAATAATGTAGAGAGCACCNAGTGAAAAGGCGATTAAATTTTTTAGTGANTTTGTCATAAATCATGAAATTTAAAGAAATGTATCGACTTTAATTTTTTCATTATNATANNGCAAATTAATTAATCAGAGCAATTATGAATATAGAATTTTAATTTTANGTTTTTTATATTTGNTTTTATAAATCTTAAATCGAATTAAATGAAGCACTTATCATTTCTGATNCTATTAATTAATATGACCATCAACGCTCAACAAAAAAANTATTTTGTTCATCTAACTTCTGATCCAATGGAAAACCCCTCTTCAGCTATAATGTCAATAGCAGCTGCAACTGAAGCACTAAAACAAGGCCATTCAGTTACCTTTTTTGCTGCTGGAGATGGAACTAAAATACTTATAAAAGATGTTATTAGAAANCTNCATACAGTAACAATGCTTGGNGGTGGGACAAAAAATATTAGTGAAAATATGGAAAATTCACTTCTCTTTTTTTCAAAAAATGGTGGATTAATTCATATTTCAGAGGGATCAATTTCAACCTTTGGAGTTAATAAAGAAAATTATAAAGAACACCTTATAGATGTAAAAGACATAAATTGGAGTTATCCAAAACAATTAATAGAAGAGAGCTCAAAGGCTGATATTGTTTTTTCATATTAGTTGGTTTAATGAGCTTTTTATTTAAATACTATATTTGTTAAAAAAATATCATGAGCAGTAAATTTTTTGGAAATAGTAAAGTAAAAGCTCCTCNGGGAGACAAAAATAAAAAAGGGNCAACTCAAAGGATAAATAAAAAACCAATANCAATTAGAAAAACGGGTAGAGGAAAATAATTTAACTCAATTAAAAATTTTAATATTAAAATAGCATAATCACAAAAAAAATGAACCAATCTAAATTTTTTTTATTTTTTATTTTAATTACTGCTCATGCTTTCGGTCAAAAAATGCAGGAAGTCGAACTCAATTATCTAACCGAAATACCATTCAAAACATCCCAAGATTCAGAATATTATCATTTAGAATCAACAATGATGATACGTGGTATAACAAATGATATATATGAGTTTTCAAAACAGCATAAAAATCAAAAAAGTGATATAGTTTTTAAGTTATATTTTAAGAGTAAAACTGGTGCAAATTTATTAATTGAATATGCTGTAAATACGGAGTCTATGGCTTCTTACTTTAGTTCAGACGAGAAGGCTAATTCATTCAAAAAAGATACATATGATTGGATCAACCGCTCCTTTCGATCTAACATTCCATTTGAAGATTAAATTGGCACTTCCCAATATTTGAACTAATTTTTTAATTTTCTAGTGATTCAAAATAAACTTCTGTATCTTTTGCCTTTCAACTAAAAATAAAATGACAAGTAAAAACTCTAAAGTCTATTGGAGAACAAATCTAAAATATCTTTCAATACTTCTTCTAATATGGTTTACTGTATCCTTTCTTTTCGGAATTGTCTTAGCAGAGACACTTAATCAATTTTATTTTGGGGGGTTTCCTTTAGGATTTTGGTTTGCTCATCAAGGAGCAATTTACACCTTCGTAATATTAATTTTTGTTTATGTGTACCTAATGAATCGATTGGATAAAAAGTTTGATGTTGATGAAACCTAAACACTAAATTTATGAGTGCTCAGATATGGACCTACCTCTTAGTCGGGGTTACCTTTTTTATATATATAATTATTGCTATTATTTCTCGTGCAGGATCTACAAAAGAATTTTATGTTGCAGGAGGAGGTGTAAGCCCAATTGCAAATGGAATGGCAACTGCTGCAGATTGGATGTCAGCAGCCTCATTTTTGTCAATGACTGGATTGATTGCATTTATGGGATTTTCTGGAGGGCAGTATTTAATGGGATGGACTGGAGGTTATGTATTATTAGCTCTTTTATTAGCTCCATACTTAAGAAAGTTTGGAAAGTTTACAGTTCCAGATTTTATTGGTGAACGCTATTATTCTAAAAATGCAAGACTGATTGCATTGATATGTGCATTATTTATTTCATTTATTTATGTTGTGGGACAAATGAAAGGTGTTGGTGTTGCTTTTGCACGTTTTTTAAATGTTCCTTTTGATACTGGAGTACTGATTGGAATTGGAATAGTTTTCTTTTATGCTGTTTTGGGAGGAATGAAAGGAATTACATATACACAGGTTGCTCAATTTTGTGTACTCATTTTTGCATTCAGTGTACCTGCAATTTTTATATCGTTGCAAATGACTGGAAATCCAATTCCTCAGCTCGGCTTTGGGTCTCGAGGAACAGACGGAGTTTTTTTACTTGAAAAATTAAATCAGTTATCGATTGAACTTGGCTTTGCTTCTTACACAAATATTGATAATGACAACATAATTAATATGTTTTTTATCACTGCAGCATTAATGTTTGGAACAGCTGGATTACCCCATGTTATAGTAAGATTTTTTACTGTACCTAGGGTAAAAGATGCTAGAATCTCTGCTGGATGGGCCTTGTTATTCATAGCAATTCTTTATACAACTGCTCCAGCTGTAGCTGTTTTTGCAAGAACAAACATTCTTAACACACTTTCAAATGCTTCCTATGATGAAGTTCCAAGCTGGTTTACCAATTGGGAAAGTACAGGCCTATTATCTTTTGATGATAAAAATCAAGATGGTGCTATTCAATATTTGGCAGATCCAATAGCAAATGAGCTTACAGTAGACCAAGACATAATTGTATTGGCAAATCCTGAGATTGCCAATCTTCCCGCTTGGGTAATTGGTTTGGTTGTAGCAGGAGGATTAGCAGCAGCACTATCTACAGCAGCAGGCTTGTTATTAGTTATTTCGACTTCCATTTCTCATGATCTACTAAAAAACTATTTAAGACCCGAAATCAGTGAAAAAGGCGAATTGTACGCTGCCAGAATTGCAATTGCTGTGGCTGTTGTAGCTGCAGGGATTGCAGGTTTAAACC
The DNA here is from genome assembly GCA_002705385.1 of Flavobacteriaceae bacterium. Taxonomy (GTDB): domain Bacteria; phylum Bacteroidota; class Bacteroidia; order Flavobacteriales; family Flavobacteriaceae; genus MS024-2A. The sequence goes on along the minus strand of PAFO01000006.1, from coordinate 15,321 downwards.
CACCTGGTTTTGTAGCACAAGTAGTTGCACTTGCATTTGGGTTGGCCGCTTCTTCCTTTTTTCCTGCAATAATTTTAGGCATTTTTGATAAAAGAATGAACAGAGAGGGTGCGCTTAGTGGGATGATAATAGGCATAGTTTTTACAGCTGCCTACATCATTTATTTTAAACCTCAATTGGGAGGGCCTGGTCTTCCTGAAAATTTTTGGTGGGGAATTTCTCCAGAGGGTATTGGAACTTTGGGAACTATTTTAAACTTTGTAGTAGCATTGATTGTATCAAGAGTTACAAGTCCACCTCCCAAGGAAGTAATAGAATTAACAGAAAGAATTAGAACACCTAGAGGGGCAAAGAACACTGTCGCTGCTATGCATTGATTCAATTATTGGATTTTTTATGAGTTATAAAATAAAAACATTGTCAGGGTATTTTCAAGAATACCAAAAAAGTATTGACCAACCTGAAGAATTTTGGGGTCATATAGCCGAAAATTTTATATGGAAAAAACCTTGGGATAAAGTTCTTTCTTGGAATTTTGAAGGGCCAGATATCAGATGGTTCAAAAATGCAAAACTTAATTTAACAGAAAATATTTTTGAACGAAATTTAGTTACTCATGGAGAAAAAACTGCAATTATTTGGGAACCTAATGATCCTGATGAAGAAGAACGTAGAATCAGTTATAATGAATTGTTTGCACTAACCTGTCAGTTTTCAAACGCCTTAGAATTACAAGGAATTCAAAAAGGAGATAGAGTAATTATTTATATGCCTATGGTCCCTGAGGCTGCAATTGCCATGTTAGCCTGTGCGAGGATTGGTGCTGTGCATTCTGTTGTATTTGCTGGCTTTTCATCTACGGCTTTAGCTGATAGAATAAATGATTGTAATGCGAAAATGGTTATAACTTCAGACGGTAATTTTAGGGGAAATAAAAACATAGAAGTAAAGGCTGTAGTAGACGAAGCTTTAAAAAACACCAATTGTATTGAAAAAGTAATTGTATATCAAAGAACTAATGTTGAGGTGACTATGAAAACTGGAAGAGATTTATGGTGGCATGAAGTAATTCAAAATGAATCCAAAACACATGAGGCGGCAACTTTGGATGCTGAAGACCTTCTTTTCATTTTGTATACATCAGGTTCTACAGGAAAACCAAAAGGTGTTGTTCATACTACAGCAGGTTATATGGTTTATTCGCATTATTCATTTTCAAATGTTTTTCAATATACTGANGAANATGTATACTGGTGTACTGCNGATGTTGGATGGATTACNGGACATTCNTATATAGTCTATGGACCACTTTTGGAAGGAGCAACNACTTTGATGTTTGANGGNGTNCCAACCTATCCACATCCAGGTAGATTTTGGGAAATTGTTGACAAGTATCAAGTGAATCAATTTTATACTGCACCTACAGCTATTCGAGCATTACAGGCCTATGGTTTAGAACCACTTGAATCATATTCCTTAGAATCTTTGAAGGTCATAGGATCAGTAGGTGAACCTATAAATGAAGAAGCTTGGCATTGGTATCACGATAATATTGGAAAAGGAAAATGTCCATTAGTAGATACCTGGTGGCAAACAGAAACGGGGGGAATAATGATTTCTCCATTAGCAGGAATTACACCCAATAAACCTGCACACGCATCTTTACCACTGCCAGGGATTCAGCCAATAATTGTTGATGCAGAGGGCAATGAACTCAAAGGGAACAATGTGGAGGGCAACTTATGTATCAAATTTCCATGGCCTTCTATATTAAGAACTACGTATGGAGATCACAAACGTTGTAAAGAAACATATTTCTCAACCTATCCGGGGTTTTATTTTACTGGAGATGGTGTAAAACGGGATCACGACGGTTATTTGAGGATTTTGGGAAGAGTAGATGATGTTATCAATGTTTCTGGCCACCGAATGGGAACTGCAGAGGTTGAAAATGCGATAAATGAACACCCTAAAGTAATTGAATCAGCTGTTGTGGGTTTTCCTCACAATATTAAAGGACAGGGTATTTACGCNTNTGTAATTTGTGATATGAAGGATAAATCGGAAGNAGAACTCATACAGGAGATTAAAGATANAGTTCGAAAAATCATTGGTCCTATNGCTAAGCCNGATGCTGTTCAAATAGTANCCGGTTTACCTAAAACGCGTTCAGGGAAAATTATGCGCAGAATATTGAGAAAAGTTGCTAGTAAAGATATTTCAAATCTTGGTGATATTTCNACCTTACTTAACCCTGAAATTGTGAGCCAAATTATTAGTGGAGCAGGCCTTGAAGAGGCTTAGNCNTCTGAACAGTAATCGTCCCCAACATTAAACTGGTCATAGATTTCTTTTGTTACACTCCCTTGGCGTATACCATCGTCAGGTATACCTGGAAGATCAGGATCTCCATANGATCTTATATAATCGTCTGTTTGAAGGACAAAGTAATAACTGCTACCTTGGGNAACTTTTTGAATTATTTGNCCACACCGATTTTCATCTTTTTGACAATTAAAAAATAGAAATATAAAAGCGTATAAGTACAATTTACTCATTAGATCACTATCGTTTCAAAAAATGGGATTAAGTCCTCTAGTTGTAAAGCTCTTGAGCCTTTTATTAGCACATGATTGTATTTCCAATTTGAATGATCTATGGTTTTTTTAAATGATTGAAGATTTTCAAATTTTGAAATGCGACCATCTTCTTTAGTTGTAGTATAAAATTGAGTCCCAATAGTTATGATTTTTTCAAAGGAGAGTCTGAGGGACCGATTTAGAATATAATCATGCTCCTTCAATGAATACTCACCCAATTCCAACATGTCCCCTAAGATGACAACTTTATTTAAACTTTTTTTATTGTCAAAAGCTAGAAGTGCCGAAAGCATACTAGTTGGATTGGCATTATAAGCATCAAGGATATATTCAGTGTTCTGAATTTTAATTATTTGAGAACGGTTATTATTTAATACTAACTTGTAAAGGGCATTTTGTATAGCATCCGTGGGGACCTCAAAAAGTGTTGCAAAAGCAAGTGATGCGGCAAGATTAGTTAGATTATATGCTCCATAAAGTCTTGATTGAAAACTTTTACCTTGAAAGTTAATTTTAATTCCTTCTTCATTTTCATCAAGTTTTTTCCATATAAAATTAGCTTTTTCTTCTTGACCAAAACTTGAAACTTCATACCCTTTAGTTTGTTTTATCTGTTCTATATCATCAGAATTTATTAAAATTTTTTGCTTGTTATTAATTAGGTGTTTATACAACTCTGATTTGGAACGAATAACCCCCTCCAAGCTTCCAAACCCTTCCAGATGAGCTTTTCCAAAATTTGTGATAAATCCCCAGTTTGGTTTAGCAATTTCTGATAGTGCAGCAATTTCTCCAGGATGATTCGCGCCCATTTCAACAATTGCAATTTCATGATAAGGTTTCAGTTTTAAAAGAGTTAAGGGAACTCCAATATGATTATTTAAATTTCCTTGTGTGGCAAGAACCTTATACTTGCTTGCCAAGACTTCCCGAATCAATTCTTTGGTAGTTGTTTTNCCATTGCTTCCAGTTAATGCAATAAGGCAAGTATTTAGTTTTTGACGATGAAATGCTGCTAATTCCTGAAGTGTATTCAATGTATTTTTTACAAGAATTATATTCTCTCCTTTTAATTTTAATTTTGAATTGTCTATGACAACTGCTAAAGCTCCTTTTTTTAGTGCTTGTTCTGCAAATTTATTACCGTCAAAATTAGGACCACTNAATGCAAAAAATAAACATCCTTCTTCTANCTTTCGAGTATCTGTACAAATCTCACTTGCATTTAGAAAANNAGTATAAAGGGTTTCTATNTCCATTGTAAAAAAAAAGCATCTTAGTACTAAGATGCTTTTANAAATTTGTTATCCGCGTCTTTTGTGGCGGGCCGTCTTTTTGACTTTGCTTTTNGATCCCAATCGTGACATTGCACAACGAAAGCCAATATAGTCAGTTGCTATATATTGAGGGAGGTATCTTCTTTGAGCAGGATCTAACCAGTATGCTCTGTCTTTCCACGATCCTCCTTTATAAACTCTAACCTCGTCAGTAATTAAAGTTGTTCTTTTTGATGACCCATCGATCTCTCTAGTTATAATATCCCCATCGTAATTTACTTTAGGTGATTCAGGGGCATCATACATTAATGAGGTTTCAGACTTTTTTTCACCTCCATCATCATCTGATGCTCCAGATGAAAAGCTTCTTGAAGATTCAACATCTCCATCTCTATAATTTCGATTATCACTTTCAGAAAAATTTTGTCGAAGGAATGTTTCTTCTTCATCAATAGCTACTTGTGCTAAGTCGCCAGGTAATTTTTTGAGTAAAACTTTACCATTTGGTAAAGTATCAAATACTAATTCATCGGGAGAAATAGTAATGGCTTTTCCGTCTTCACCAATAACATTTTTTAGGTAAACATTACCACGATAGTAATTAAAGTCATTTGCCTCATCATCAATTATAGGTCTATATACATCAGAAACCCACTCAGCTACATTACCAGCCATATCGTAAATTCCAAAGTCGTTGGGAGGNTATTGTTTTACTTGGATAGTAATATCCGCTCCGTCGTCAGACCAACCAGCTATTCCGCCATAATCACCTTTCCCTAATTTAAAGTTCGCGAGCTGGTCACCTTCNGTTCTTCTATCACTGGAACGAGTATATTCCCCAGACCATGGGTATTTTTTCTTACCTCTATATGTATTATATTCTCTATCTCCAACTAAAGCCAAAGCTGCATATTCCCACTCGCTTTCAGTTGGAAGTCTGTAGGAAGGAAGTAAAATTCCTTTTTCGACTCCAGCATAGGCCTTCACAATTGAATCTCCTTTTTTTACTTCAGCTTTTTTTCCACTAATACTATCCATTTTACCTCCATAAACTGTCTCNGGACGCTTTAGATAAGCAGCAGTATTAAAAGTGCTATTAGTTTCAACTTCAGTGTAGCGTACATCTTTTTGAACATAAGACTCACGTTCTAATATGTATTCATTAACNCGGTCTGTCCTCCATTCAGCATACTGAACNGCTTGAAGCCAATTTACTCCAACAACAGGNTACTCTGCATATGCAGGATGACGCAAATAATTTGTAGTTAATTCTTCGACATAACCCAACTGATTTCTCCAAACAAGTGTATCCGGAAGGGCACCTTCATATATTTGTCTGTATCGATCCTCAGAGGTTGGAAATACATATTCTAGCCAATCTAGGTACTCCATATACATTAAGTTAGTTACCTCAGTTTCATCAATATAAAAAGACATGACATGCTGCTTATTTGGTGTATTATTCCAATCATGCATAACATCGTCCTGTACTTGTCCTTTAGTAAATGTCCCTCCTTCAATAAAAACTAGTCCTGGTCCTGTTTCTTGATCTTCAAATTCAATATTGAATTGAAATCCNCCTTTTTTAGAATTTATATCCCAGCCTGTTGCTCTAGAAGCATTATTTCCCCCACCGCAAGAGGCAATTAAGAAAAATCCTAAGCATGGAAGTAAAAATTGTTTGAATTGACTCAATTTCATATTGTTCTAGGTTATTTTCATAAACATAACGCAATATACAAATAATCGTTTTCTTAAAAAGAAATGCGTTTTAAATTAATTTGTTTAGCATATTATTCAACGTTTCTTTTTAAAAAATATTGTTTGCTAAAACGATGACTTTGTAAAGAATTAATAATTGTAACAAGAAATCGAACTAATTAACGTTATAAATTAGACAAAATTTTCTGAATTAGTGATGCGATTAAACTACAATTTATTACTTTTTNTNACTNTNANATCACNTNTTTGCTATGGACAAAATTCCAATCGTGTAATTACTACGGGAGTTCCTTTTTTGTTGATTACACCAGANGCNAGATCAGCGGGCATGGGAGAACTTGGTGTNGCTACTCCAGTCGATGCTTATTCTCAACAGTGGAATCCCGCNAAATATGCTTTTTCTTCATCCGAAAAAGGTATTGGAATTAGCTACACTCCATATCTAAATAAGNTAGTCGATGATATTTTTTTAGGAAANCTTACTTTTTATAAAAGANTAAANGATAGGAGTTCTTGGGCTACAAGTTTGAAATATTTTAGTCTTGGAAATATTCAATTTAATGAATTTATTGGNGGTTCTATTNTAGATCAAGGACAAGAACGGCCATCTGAATTAACTCTTGATTTTTCTTATGCTCTAAAGTTAAGTGAAAAATTTTCCACTGCTGTNGGGGTGCGTTATATTCGATCAGATTTAAAAATTGCATTCGATGCGGATACTTCTTCCGCAAATACTTTGGGAATAGATATTGCTGGGTTTTACAAGAGTAATCCTTTTGATTTTGGAAAAAATAACGCTGTTTTTAGAAGTGGGATCAATATTTCCAATATAGGTCCTCGATTGAATTATGACATGGGTGGTAAAAAAAGTTTTATACCNACTAATTTAAAATTAGGTTTTGGTTTAGATTTAATCTTTGACGACCAAAANAGCTTAGGAATNTANACAGAGTTCAACAAACTNTTNGTTCCAACACCAATTGCGGTATACAACGATGAGGGTTNTTTTTCTGGGTATAGTCAACCCGATATCGATTTCCTAAAAGGTATTTTCACTTCATTTAGTGATGCCCCAAGTGGATTATCAGAGGAGCTTAGTGAAGTAACAGTTGCATTAGGTTTAGAATATTTATTTCAAGATTTATTTTCTTTAAGAACAGGTTATTTTAATGAGAGTAAAGAAAAAGGATCAAGACGTTATTTAACCTTAGGGGCTGGTTTTGACCTTGATTTCATCGANATAGACATTTCNTATTTATTTTCAACCTCTAATGTTCGTAACCCACTNGAAAATACAATTCGCTTCTCATTGTCCTTAAATCTTGAAAGTANAATTACTCAGTCTTCACAAGAAATAACNAGTAAATAAAACGAATCTTATTTTAAGAATAAATCGTTATGAATATTTCACCTTAAGGATAGAAATCAGTAATTTTGCANTTAGTNAATGGGATTATTTATTAGGAATTTATGAAGAAAATAACAAAACAAACTTATCTCAATTGGTATGAAAATATGCTTTTTTGGAGAAAGTTTGAAGANAAACTTGCTGCTGTATACATTCAACAAAAGGTTCGTGGATTCTTACATTTATACAACGGTCAAGANGCNGTCTTAGCTGGTTCTCTTCATGCAATGGAGATTGGAAAAGATCGCATGATCACAGCNTACAGAAATCACGTTCAACCAATAGGAATGGGTGTTGATCCTAAACGTGTGATGGCAGAGCTTTATGGCAAATCTACAGGAACTTCTCAAGGACTTGGTGGATCTATGCATATCTTCTCNAAAGAACATAAATTTCATGGAGGACATGGAATTGTAGGTGGACAAATTCCATTAGGTGCCGGTATGGCCTTTGGAGATAAGTATTTTGAAAGAGACAATGTAACTCTCTGTTTTTTAGGAGATGGAGCAGCCCGCCAGGGGTCACTTCACGAAACCCTGAACTTGGCAATGTTGTGGGAATTACCAGTTGTATTTGTAGTTGAAAACAACGGATATGCAATGGGTACTTCTGTAGCCAGAACTGCATCTCATGAAGAAATCTGGAAATTAGGTCTTGGATATAATATGCCCTGTGAACCCTGTGATGGAATGAATCCAGTAGCAGTTGCTAAAATCATGGATAAGGCAATTAAATTAGCACGTACAGGAGGAGGCCCATCTTTTATTGAAATGAAAACTTATCGTTACAGAGGACACTCAATGTCTGATGCGCAGCATTACAGAACTAAAGATGAGGTAGAGGAATATCGTAAAATTGATCCAATAACACAGGTAAAAGAGGTGATTTTATCCAAAAAGTATGCCACTCAAAAAGAATTGGATTTAATTGATAAATCTATAAAAGAGCGTGTAGCAGATTGTGAAAAATATGCAGAATCATCGCCTTATCCAGATTTGAGTCTGTTGTACGATGCAGTATATGAACAAGAGGATTACCCTTTTATTAAACACAAATTATAGGATATGGCTGAAATAATAAATATGCCTAGGTTAAGTGACACAATGGAAGAGGGAACTGTAGCCAAGTGGTTTAAAAAAGTTGGAGATACTATCTACGAGGGTGATATTTTAGCTGAAATTGAAACGGATAAAGCCACTATGGAATTTGAATCCTTTAACGAAGGTCAATTACTTCATATTGGAATTCAAGAAGGAGATACGGCCCCTGTCGATACCATGCTTGCCATTATTGGCGAAAAAGGAGAAGATATTTCAAACATTCTTAGCCCATCTGAAGAATTAACTAAAGAAGATGCTGAAGCCAGTTCAATATCTAAAACGGAGGAAGTAATAACATCTAATCCAATAGAGATTCCTGGAGAAGTTGAAGTAATTAAGATGCCTCGCTTAAGTGATACAATGGAAGAGGGAACTGTATCGAAATGGAATAAAAAAGTTGGAGATTCAATTCACGAAGGAGATATATTAGCTGAAATTGAAACAGACAAGGCTACCATGGAATTCGAATCTTTCCATGAAGGGACCTTGTTGCACATTGGTTTGAATGAAGGTGAGTCTGCTCCTATTGATAGTGTTCTTGCAATTATAGGTAAAAAAGGGACAGATATTAGTGAATTACTTGGAGCTCAGTCTAAATCAAACACTATTACTGACTCATCATTGGCAAAATCAGTTTCTGCTGAACCAAAACAAGAGGTAGTAGAAAAAGAAAAATTAGCTCCTCAAGTTACATCCCCCCCTCCAGCACCTAAAGTTTTATCAAATGGGAGAATTGTGGCCTCCCCTTTAGCTAAAAAATTAGCCTTAGAAAAAGGTATAGACCTTTCTAGAGTCCAAGGATCAGGAGATTATGGAAGAATTATAAAAAGAGATGTTGACAATTATCAGCCACAATTAGNGGGNGGGTTACAAGCCTTTACTCCTNTTGGAGTAGAATCGGTTACAGAGTTAGCNAATNCACAGATGCGAAAAACAATAGCTAAGCGTTTATCATCTTCAAAATTTTCAGCNCCTCATTATTATTTAGGTGTTGAATTTAATATGGATAATGCTATTGCTTTCCGTTCNCAGTACAATTCAATTCCTGANACAAAAATTTCGTTTAACGATATAATNGTAAAAGCAGTAGCACTTNCTTTAAAGCAACACCCTCAGGTAAATGCAAAATGGGAAGATCATCAGATAACNCATCACCANCATGTCCATNTTGGAGTTGCAGTAGCNGTTGATGATGGTTTGGTNGTACCTGTTGTTAAATTTACCAATGAGCAAACTCTACCACANATNGGTGCAGCTGTTAAAGATTATGCTGCTCGTGCACGAGATAAAAAGTTAAAACCTGAAGAAATGGATGGAAGCACCTTTACCATTTCCAATTTAGGGATGTTCGGTATTCAGGAATTTACCTCTATTATTAACCAACCGAATGGAGCTATCTTATCTGTTGGAGCTATTGTTCAAANACCNATTGTTAAAGAAGGAGAAATTATTGTTGGTAATACAATTAAATTAACCCTTGCTTGTGACCACCGTGTAGTGGATGGTGCAACAGGAGCTCAGTTTTTACAAACTCTACGTGAGTTTGTGGAGAATCCTTTAACGATGGTGGTGATTTAGAATTTTCAAAATAAGAAGTTATTTTTGTGTCTTTGGAAAGCTAACTCACCTTACTTTTTTTCTTACCTTTAAATTATGTCTAAAATACTTGTAATAACAGGCGCAAGTCGTGGAATTGGTAATGCATTGGTCCAACTTGCATCAGCTTATGGGCATCATGTTTANGCATTATCTCGAAATATTAGNTCAATAAAAAAGACAGCTCAAGTANATCCTNTAGAGATAGATATTNCGNACGAAAATACCCTTTCAGTTTTTCTAGNCCNACTTCAAAAAGAGGANGTGAAGATTGATGTTTTGATAAATAATGCTGGGGTTTTAATTAATAAACCTTTTGCTGAAACTACAGCTNAAGATTTTGAGTTGCTTTATCGNGTNAATGTTTTTGGATTAGCNTCACTGACTAGGATNTTGATCCCCCAAATTGATCCCAAGGGCCATGTAGTAAATATTAGTAGTATAGGGGGTATAGATGGGAGTTNAAAATTTCCTGGCTTGGCAGCNTATAGCAGNAGTAAAGGAGCTGTAAATATTCTAACNGAATTATTGGCTGANGAATATAAANTTACAGGGCCTGCTTTTAACTCNTTGGCATTGGGAGCNGTTCAAACAGAAATGTTGGCANANGCTTTCCCTGGTTTTNAAGCACCAGTAACAGCNGAAGAAATTGCAGATTATATTCTTAAATTTGCTTTAGAAGGACAGCAGTTTTTTAATGGGAAAATTATACCAGTTTCATCATCAACACCCTAACGGATTTATGGATCAAATTTTATCTTTTATTCCCAAAGAAGCTAAAAAACAGATATACGAGCTGTTAGAGGCTTCCAAAATATCAATTAAAATAAAAAAAAAACGTAAGACCAAACATGGAGATTTTAGAAGGATGGCGAATGGTAATTCACTGATCACCTTGAATATTACGACAAATCCTTATCGTTTTTTGATTACACTTCTGCACGAGTTGGCTCATTTTAAAGTTTCTCAATCATTTTTTTATCGAATAAGGCCACACGGGAAGGAATGGAAAAGAGCCTATCGAAAAATACTACTTCCGTTTTTAAATCCCAAAATTTTTCCTGAACCACTTTGTTCTTTATTAGCAGTACATATGTTAAATCCAAAAGCGAGTACAGATCGAGATTTTGATTTGGTTATGGCACTTAAAAAATATGATCCTCCTTCAGTTTCTGTTCCAATTTTTAAATTAATGGATGGCACAAAATTTAGTTTGGAAAATGGAAGAAATTTTTTAAAAATAAAAAAACTCCGCACGCGTTATGAATGTAAAGAATTAAAAAATGGGAGAATTTATCTTTTTAGTCCTCATGCGGAAGTATTTCCTACCTCTTCATTCATTTAAACTTTGAGATAAACTTCACGAACTTTTTTAAATAGATCAGAGGAATAAACAAAGTTTGTTACAGCTTCATTGTCAGTGTTAAATATTTCCTCTTTGGTACCTTCCCAAGATTTCAATCCATCTTTTAAAAAGACAATCTTTTCACCAATTTCCATTACTGAATTCATGTCGTGTGTATTTATAACCGTTGTAATATTATACTCTGCGGTAATTTCTTGGATTAAGTTATCGATAAGGATAGCAGTTTTTGGATCTAGACCCGAATTGGGTTCATCACAAAAGAGATATTTTGGATTCATAACTATGGCCCTGGCGATGGCAACCCTTTTTTTCATTCCCCCCGAAATTTCATCAGGATACTTTGAATTCGAGTTAATCAGATTTACCCTTTTTATAACTAGATTGGCGCGTTCACGAATTTCATCATCATCTTTTTTTGTAAACATTTGCATAGGAAACATTATATTTTCTTCTACTGTCATNGAGTCAAATAAAGCACTTCCNTGAAATACCATTCCCATTTCTTGTCGTAAAACAGACCGTTCTTTAACAGACATTTTTTCAAGTCCTTTTCCTTCAAAAAGGATTTTACCACTGTCAGCCTCAAAAAGACCTAATAAACATTTTAAGAAAACAGTTTTACCAGAACCACTTTGTCCTATGATGAGATTAGTTTTTCCTTTTTCAAAAACTGAAGAAATTCCTTTTANAACTTCTATCCCATCGAATGATTTTGTNATATTTTTTACTTCGATCATNTAGGTAAGTAGCATTTGAGTGATTAAATAATTTAAGAGTATAATAACTACACTAGTCCATACAAAAGAAACAGTACTTGCTTTTCCNACTTCCAATGCACCACCGGTCATAAAATATCCGTGATAAGATGGAATTGTCGCCAATACAAAAGAAAAGAAAGCTGTTTTTATAAATGCATAAGTGATATGAAAAGGAATGAAATCCATTTGAATACCTTCGATAAATTCTGAACTGGATGAAAATCCTCCATAAACACAAGCCATATAACCTCCAATTACTCCTAAGAACATTGAGATGCAAATAACCAATGGGTATAATGATAAGGCTATAATTTTCGGAAATATTAGATAATTATAAGTATTAATTCCCATTACTTCAAGGGCGTCAATTTGCTCTGTAACTCTCATAGTTCCAATACTAGAAGTAATATAAGATCCAACCTTTCCAGCCATAATAACCGAAATAAATGTAGGCGCAAATTCTAAAATAACGGATTGTCTAGTAGCAAAGCCAATTAAATTTTTTGGNAGTAAAGGATTTTCGAGATTTAAAGCAGTTTGAATAGCAACAACACCGCCCACAAAAAAGGAGATAAATGAGACAATACCCATTGANCCAATAATAAGGGTGTCAATNTCTTTAAGAATAAGTTGTTTGAGAATTTTCCATTTGGTGAATTTTCCAAAAATACTCTTGAGCATTAGAAAGTATCTGCCGACTTTTGAAAGAATTTTCATACCCTCCCAAAGGTAGCAATTTTAAAAATAAAATACTTTTATGAAATGTAATTAATGTACTATACCCTGTATGTAATTGAGTTAATATTCATACCTGCACCAACAGAAGCAAAAATTATAAGATCGCCTTTGTTTAGTTTGTGCCCACCATAGTTATCTTTCCTAATCAAATCAAATAGAGTAGGTACTGTAGCTACCGAGCTGTTTCCAAATTCTTGAATATTCATTGGAAGCACATCTTCAGGCATAGGTTTTTTATAGAGGCGGTAAAATCTTTTGATTATTGCATCATCCATTTTAAGATTTGCCTGATGGATGAATATTTTTTTAACGTCTTCTATAGATTCACCAGAAGCTTCAAGGCAGTTTTGTATTGCAGCTGGTACTTTACTCAGGGCAAATTCATAGACTTTTCGTCCTTGCATTTTTATATATTTTGTTCCTTCTCGATTCCGGTTTGAAGGGCCATAAAAAATAAAGTTGGCTTCACCTTCATAAGTGTAGGTTACAGTCTTGTGAGACAATATTCCAGCCTGATCATCTACTTGCTCTATCACAGCTGCTCCAGCACCATCAGCGTATATCATAGAATCGCGGTCAGTTTGATCTAATACTCTAGAGAGGGTGTCAGCACCCACAACCAAGCATTTTTTGGCCATACCTGCTTTAATAAAAGCACTTGCTTGAATAACCCCTTCTACCCAACCTGGGCACCCAAATAAAATATCATAAGCAACACAATTTGGATTTTTTATTCGTAANCCTGCTTTTATTTTAGAAGCTAGACTAGGTAATGTGTTAACTTGATTGGAATTTTTTTCAATATCGCCGACATTGTGAGCAACAATTATATAATTTAAATTTTCAGCGTCTAATTGAGCATCTTTTATGGCCAGATGGGAAGCTTCGACTGCAATATCAACTACAGTTTGATCGTCTTTGATATAACGACGTTGTTTAATTCCAGTTATTGTTTTGAATTTTTCGATAATCTCTTTGTTGGGATTTGAAATCGAATTTCCATCTGCATCGTAAAATGAGTTATTCAAGAAACCCAAATTATATTGGATATGGTGAGGCACAATACTTCCGCTACCTGTTATTTTTATGTTCATAAATTGCCATAAAATTACCTTTTTAAAGAAATAACTTATCTTGAAATCTAAAAATCACTACGATGCCTAGATAGGTAAAAAATTATTTAAAAAAAAGTAAAATTTAATATCTATTAACTGAAAATCAACTATTTACATAANATTCAATAGAAGAACAGCTACATATTAAATTACGGTCTCCATANGCTTCATCTACCCTACGAACAGTTGGCCAGAATTTATTATCATAAACAAACTCNAAAGGAAACGCAGCTTTTTGTCTTGTGTAAGGNAAATCCCAAACATCANTTGTAACCATNGCTAATGTATGAGGNGCATTTTTTAGTAAAGCATGATCATTTGGATTTTCAGATTCAATTTCCATACGTATTGAAATCATTGCATCGCAAAAGCGATCAATTTCATCTANATTTTCNCTTTCTGTAGGTTCGATCATCATTGTTCCAGCCACAGGGAAAGAGACTGTTGGGGCATGAAACCCATAATCCATTAACCTTTTGGCAATATCTATTACTTCAATTCCATGTTCTTTAAAGGGACGACAATCAATAATTAGTTCATGAGCAGCTCTCCCTTTTAAACCTGTATATAAAATATCATAGACTCCTTCAATTCGTTTTTGAATATAATTTGCATTTAAAATAGCTATCTCAGTTACTNTTCGGAGNCCTGAGCTACCTAACATTTTAATNTANCCATAGGAAATTAAACAAGCTAAAGCNGAGCCAAATGGNGATCCTGATATAGCTGTTATCGCCTGAGTTCCNCCAGNAGTAATAATAGGNTTANNNGGTAAAAAGGGTGCTAAATGTTTTGCAACACAAATGGGTCCCACTCCTGGACCACCTCCGCCATGCGGAATAGCGAAAGTCTTATGAAGATTTAAATGGCATACATCTGCACCTATCGCTGATGGACTTGTTAGTCCAACTTGAGCATTCATATTGGCACCATCCATATATACTTGTCCTCCATATTGATGAATTAGATCGGTAATTTCTACGATCTTTGCTTCAAAAACTCCATGAGTACTCGGATAAGTAATCATCAAACCAGCCAAATTATCTTTGTGCTCTATGGCTTTTTCTTTAAGATCATCCCAATCAATATTTCCTTTTTCATCTGTCCCCGTAACAACTACTTTCATACCTGCCATAACTGCTGATGCTGGATTGGTTCCGTGGGCAGAAGCCGGAATTAAACAAATATTTCGATGACTTTCATTTTGGGATTTATGATAAGCCCGGATGACCATTAATCCAGAGTATTCACCCTGTGCACCAGAATTAGGTTGTAAAGATGTTGCAGCAAATCCTGTAATTTCATTGAGTTGAGCTGTAAGTTTATTAAGAACTTCATGATAACCTTGTGCTTGATCTACAGGAACAAATGGGTGTATACTCCCCCAATTAGTATCACTTAAGGGTAGCATTTCTGAAGCAGCGTTTAATTTCATTGTACATGACCCTAAAGAAATCATCGAATGATTTAAAGACAAATCTTTTCTTTCTAACTTTTTTATGTACCGCATCAAAGCTGTTTCAGAATGATATGAATTAAAAATATTGTGAGTTAAATATTTACTTTTTCTTCGCTGATCAAAACGAATACCATTTGAAATAGTATTACTAATTAAAGGCTTTTCTTTGTTTAAATACTTAA
>PAFO01000005.1 GCA_002705385.1 Flavobacteriaceae bacterium | reverse complement strand
TTGAGAGGGTTGAGGAGAGATTTCATCATCTACGACATTAATTTCACCCATCACGAAAGGCATATAATAAGGAGCAATAGTTTTTGCATGGTATTGGTAGTTTCCACTAATATCGTAGCGCCCAAAGGCATCATCTAACGTTTCATTAGTGTATCCATATACAGGATACCCATCAAGTGCATATGCCAGTGGTTGATCTGTTCCAACAGTTTCTTCTAAATGTGTTGGGATTAGGTGATAATGATAATCATCTCCTTTTCCAAAATGCCCACCCCAATTATCTAATTCTCCTGCTTCGTAAGCGTTTACACCACGATTGTTAACTGCATTAAATATTGGGATTCCATTTACTGCAATAGCAATAGCACCTCTAAATAAATTAACCGATGTGTCTACAGGATTGTCTGCCATTACTGGGTTTAGTGGAATTCTCCAACTATTATCACCAGTATAGTTTTGTGGAATTGCAACTTGCTCCTGCCATGAGTTTATGCCAACTCCCATTCCATGTTCTGGCCAACTGTAAGAATTGATATAGAAATATTCATCATCACTATTGATCGTTACACCAGAAAATTTTTCAAAATAACTAATTATAGTATCTATATTAAAACCTTCCAGGGTCTGTGAGTTGCTTGAAGATGATGTATCTGTTGAAGTTGAACTAGTTGTCGATGTATTTGTTGTAGTCGTTTCAGAAGTTGAGATTTGTGGGGTGGTTGCAATTTGTTCTGGAGCATCTTCTTCGTCAGTAGAACATGCTATCAAAACCAATATAAATGAGGAACAAAAAAAACTTATCGAAGCTGTTTTTTTAGCTTTTTGAAAACCAAAATAATTGATAATTGAGAATATAAAAAAAGCTGAAAAAAGTAATATTACTAAAACCTTATCCTTACTGTATCGTTTAACTTCAGTAATTTCTAAATTGATTTTTTCTGATAATTCATTTTGCTTTAATATTAAAAGTTGATCCTCCATTAAGAAATCAGTTAATGGAAAATTAAGAACAATATTTGTATTATGTTCTCTCAAGTAAACATCTTGGTCTTTTAAAAAAATATAATCAGCTTTTACAGTTTTTGAATCATCTCCTATCTGCCAAGATTTACCATGATTGATATGATCACCTGAGTGAGCAAATCCGGTCATAAAGCAATTTAATGTGAGGGTTAATAATATTGAAAAAATTAATTTACGTAGAACTTGATTCATGGATTATTTAATTAGATTTATTTAAAAGTAATTATTTTTTATGTCACAAGCTATTTAAATTCTTTTGTAATTATTATTTGAAATGAATCACTAAATTTAGTTTAGAATTGAATTATTATCTTTATAAAAACGAATACCAAAATGAAAAATTCAATTATAATAGCAAGTAGTGTTTTAGTTGGCTGTTTTATTCTAGGCTTATTAATTTCAGGAGGTATCTCAACCGAGCGATATGAATATGTGAGTGAAAATATTATTTTCGATAAAAAAACAGGAACAACTTATTTTACTGACCGAAAAGAGTATAAAGACACTAAAGGTGATCTATATCGTTATGAATAGAAAATATCTCAATAAATTTAGAATAAATTTTAATGAAATAAAACGTGAATCAAAATTAGGCTAACTAATAAAAGAATTCCAAGTTTCCCAATTTTTGAAGATGCAGATCTAAAAATCCCACTTAGATTATTAAATCTTCCAATATTACTTATCAGTGCTATTGAAATACCAGAAAAAATAACCCAAAAAGCTCTAATGAAATAGTTTATTTCAGGGACAATAAACTGAAGTAATAAGTTTATTGGTAAAGTAATTAAAAAGGCAAATAAAATATTTTTTTCTTTTGGCTTAACCAAGAATATAGCACTGCATATTAATACCACAATACCACAATTTATGTAGTACCTAAGGTTATTTAGAGTATGAGTAAATGCCGAGTCTGGATTGTCAAACTTTATGTAAAGTAGAACAAGTCCCATAATTAAACCTGTTATCAAACTAAAAATAATTGCCATTCTTCCAGATTTAATTTTTTCCTGATCTGAAGCTTTTTTGTTTATGTATTTTGAATAAATATCAATAGACCAAAGTGTTGCTAAAGAATTGAATGTTGAATCAACAGTACTCATTAACGAAGCAAATAATCCGCATAGGACTATACCTTTAATGCCGATAGGTAAATAAGTTTTTACTAGATAAGGGAAAGCTAGATCAGGCTCACCAAGTGAGTCTCCAAGAATGCTATATAATGCTATTCCTGGTATTACAATGATTATAGCCATAAAATATTTAATTAGCCCTCCTAGCATAAGGCCAGATTGAGCATGTGCTAAGTTTTTTGCAGCAATCGCTCTTTGCATAACAGTCTGATTAGCACACCAGTAATTTATGTTTAGAAAAAAAAGACCAAACAAATGTATCCATGGAAGCGTAGGATGTTCTGAAGGTAAATGCAGGTGCATTTTTTCAGGGGTTTTAATATATAATTGATTCCATCCTCCCATTTCATTTACAGCTATGAAGCAAACGACTGTTCCTCCAATCAAGAGTATTGAAAATTGTATAATATCAGTTTTAACTACCGCACTTAGCCCCCCGAAATAAGTATATATCGCTGAAAAAACACCTAAAAATAAAATTAGGATTGCAATTCTAGTTACTCGATCTTCATGCACAAAGTAAAGTTCTTCACCAAAAACCATATCAGCCGCATAAGCTCCCCAAAATAGTGCAGCTCCAATTGTCACTGTTGAAAACAGCAAAATATTACTTACGGAGTAAAATAAAGCTATTCTTTCACCCAGTTTTAACTTTATAAAATCAGTTATTGTAATAATTTTCTCCCTTAAAAATAAAGGAACAAAAATAAAAGTTGCAATTAAAATTCCTTGTACTGCATTGATTTCAAGATTGGCTTGTGCAAGGCCATATAAATACGCTGATCCCATCATACCTAGAAACTGGTATCCACTAACATTAGTGGCTATTGTTGATAGTGCTATAGAATACCATTTTAGATTCCGATTACTTAAAAAATAGGCCTCTGCAGTACTTTGCGCACTTATTTTTCCTCTTAATGCCACAAACAGAATGATGGCAAAATAAAAAATTACAATTATAAAATCAATCATCAATTTTTATTCTCTTGGTCCATTCCCTAGAGGTGTATATGGTGTTTTTTTTGGAACTCTACCAAGAACTTCTGGGAGATGGACATTTTTTAATTTTGGCAGTACATATTTTGCAAAAAGTTTACACTCCTGGTGATGGGGATAGCCAGATAAGATAAAGGCATTTATTCCCATATCAATGTAACTTTTTATTTTATTAAATACCTGTTCTGGATTTCCAANAATTGCNGCACCACAACCTGATCTTGCTAAACCTATACCGGTCCATAAATGNGGTTCTGCATAATATTCTTTATCNGCTTTTTCCCTTAGTGAAGTTTGTTTTGAAACACCCAATGATTTTGAATCTAAGGCTCTGTTCTTTATATCTTCACCTATTTTAAGATCTAACTTTGAAATCAATTTATTAGCATAAGCTTTAGCTTCATTTTCGGTCTCTCTAACAATAACGTGAACTCTCAATCCAAATTGAACAGTTCTATTATATTCAGCAGCTTTAGATTTCATTTTTGAAATTAAGACTTTCAATTTTTCTTTGGTATCAGGCCACATTAGATATACATCACAAAATTCTGCNCATAGGTCAACTCCCTCAGTGGAGTACCCTCCAAAATATAAAAGTGGGCCACCATTTTGCTGGTATGGTTTTACTGGAGAAGAAGGCAAATTGAAATTGTAATAATTTCCTTGAAAATTAATTTCATTCTGATTCCATGCTTGCTTAAGAATTTGAATAACCTCTCTTGATCTGTCATAGCGTTCTTTAGAAGGCATCANTGAGCCTGGTAAATCTGAAGAAATAATGTTGATAGTAAGCCTTCCTTTTAAAATATGGTCTAAGGTTGCTATGGATCTTGCTAACATTGGTGGATGCATTTCACCAGACCGAATAGCCGCNAGAAAATTAATATTTTTAGTAAGATTAGCCATTGCAGAGATATAGGTTAAGGGATCTTGGCCTACTTGGTATGAAGAGGGGCATAACACGTTTGAATAACCAAGGGTATCAGCGGTTTTTATAATCTGTGAAGTGTTTTCCCAACTGCTTTTAAACCTCTGATCACGAACTCCTAAAAACTGATCATCGCCATCACATATTGGTGCAAACCATGAAATTTCTGCTCCATCAATTTTCATATTTATTCGATGTTTTAAACATTAGTGCATCCCAAGGTTCAAGCTCAATAAAATTTGATTTAATATGTAAAATTTTATCTGAATTATTTGAAATAATTAAGTGATACTTAGAATTAAAAAAAGGTATTTTATATTTAACATAGTCACTTGAAAAATTTAATATAACTAAATAAGTTTGTTTTTTCCCTAATCTTTTATAGCAAAAAATTTGAGAATGCTCAGGGTCCAAGTCTTTGTAATTAGCATAAATAAGCTCTTTTGATTTTTTTCTAATTAAAATAATTTTTCTATAAAAATTAAATACCGATTCGGGGTCTTTTAAATTGTCTTCGACATTAATTTCAGAGTAATTGGGATTGACAAAAAACCAAGCATTTTCATTTTTACTAAATCCACCTTGTGGTTGGTTTTTCCATTGCATTAAAGTTCTAGAATGGTCTCTCGAAGAGAGATTTAGATGTTTTAAATATTCTTCTTTGTTAATTTTATTCTTTAAAACTTTTTGAAGACTACCTTTTACTTGGAGGTCATTAAATTCGTCAATATTATCAAAATGAAAATTAGTCATACCAATCTCTTCACCTTGATATAAAAATGGAGTTCCTCTTTGAGTTAGTGTTAGAAGAGCTAAAAGTTTAGCAGACTTAACCCTATATTTTTTTTCATTTCCATATTTACTAACACTCCTTGGATTATCATGATTATTTAAAAAAACTGTAGGCCAGTGGAATTGGTCTGTATTGGATTGGATTTTAAATAACTTTTTTAATTGAGTGAGTTTCCATTGACCTTGATACCAGTCGTCTCTTCCTATACGAATAATATCNAAAAGAAGGACCAAATCTAATTCTTGTTGTCTCTCATCACTTATTGTCATCATTCTCTCCGAACTAATTCCAAAAGCTTCACCAACGGAGAATATATCGTATTTTGACAAAACCTTACGATTCATTTCCTTTAGATAAGTATTAAGTTTTGGACCCTTAGCATAAAATTGTTCAGGNGCTTTNAATTCTTCTTTTGACATATTAAAAAAACGTTGATCTTTTGATANAAAGGGAATCACATCCATCCTAAAACCATCAATTCCTTTGTTAAGCCAAAAGGTCATTAGCTCATACACTGACTCCCTTACTTTATCATTATCCCAGTTTAGATCAGGTTGTTTTTTAGAAAAATAATGTAAGTAATATTCGCTAGTTTCATTAGTTTTTTCCCAAGCAGATCCTCCAAAAAAAGAAGTCCAGTTATTAGGAGGATTAATTCCTTTTCCTTTTTTCCATATATAAAAATCACGGTAAGAATTATTTTTTGAAGATCGACTTTCAGTAAACCAATTGTGTTCATCACTAGTATGATTAACTACCAAATCAATGACTAGACGAATTGATTTTTTATGACATTCTTCAAGAAGAGAATCAAAATCTTCCATAGTTCCAAATTCCTCCATTACTTTTTTATAATCTCTAATGTCATATCCATTATCGTCATTGGGAGAATCAAAGTGAGGACTAATCCAAAGTGTGTCAATCCCTAGTAAATTGAGATAATTTAATTTTGAAATAATTCCCTTTAAATCTCCGATACCGTCACCATTGGCATCAAAAAAAGACCTTGGGTAAATTTGATATACAACTTGTTCTTTCCACCATTTATAGTTCATAGTCTATTTATAATGGCTCAATAAAGAATCTAGATGAGCTCTATTCATATAATGACCATCTTTAATTATAGCAAAAATGGATTTTGTATTAGAAATATCTTCGAGTGGATTTCTATCTAAAACCAACAAATCAGCTATAAATCCCGATTTAATTCTACCCAAAGAATCTTGAATATTAAAGTATTTAGCAGGGTTTATTGTTGCAGCTTGAATTGTTTCTAATGTTGATAGTCCAGAATTATGTAAATCTTCTAGTTCTTGATGAAGGCTCAAACCTGGAATTAAAAAACCAATTGGAGTGTCTGTTCCAGCCATGAATGAAATACCTTTTTTTTGCATGAAGTTTACCATGTTTGACGCCCACTTTGCATAATCAATAATTTCCTTATCAGGGGCTGAGGATATCAGATTAATTTTTTGAATCCATTCCTTCTTTTTATCCAGTGGAAGAACTTCTAAAAGGGTGGTGTATTCAGGATCCTTGTATATTTTATAGGCCTTATTTGATACCAATCGTATAGTAGGTATTTGCCAAGTATCATTTTTGACTAACACTTCAACTACACGTTTTATTTTTGATGAGTCTAAATCATAAATCGATCTCATTCTCTGTTTTTTGTGTAGCATGGACCTTAATGCAGAACCTTTGATTTTTGATTTGTTTTTTAAAATATCTTGCCTTTCCTGGAAAAGTTTATCTGATTCATTAGTCATTGAAAGTTCAATATTTCTCAAGTGCTCTATACTATTTAAGCCCATATTTGAAGCTTCAATAACATTCATACTTAAAGGGACATGGCCTGTTAGTTTTAAATTATTTTTTTTTGCAATTTCAGCTAGTAGTTTAAATTGTTCAGGGCTTAACATTTCATAGGCTTTTAAAAAGTCTACCTGATTTTCAATCAAATGCAAAGCATTTTTCTCCAATTGTTCAAGGTTACTATTCTTAATTGACAGTAATGGAAGAGCTTTACTGCTTCCATCATAAACATTAAATTTTCCATCAATTAATGGACCTGCAATCATTACCCTTGTTTTTGTTTTAGGATCCTGAATTGCGTCCTGTTTAAATTTATTTACAAAGTCAAACTCCCCCCCAGTATCTCTTACGCTAGTTATCCCATGTGCTAAAAAAAGATTAGGCATTGCTTTTGAAAGATCTCTTTCGTAAGAAAAATGTACATGACTATCCCACAAACCTGGAATTAAATACTTACCAGCGAATCGATATATTTTATTTTTAGATGAAAGCTTAATACTGTCTGTTTTATATATTTTTATGATTTTATTTCCATTTATTACAACAGACATATTTTTTTTTAATCCATGAATTGGGTCTATAAGATTTACGTTTTCAATTATAAATGAATTTTCATAAATCAATCCATCGTTTTTACATGAAATAAAGATGGTTAATAAGATAAAAATTAGAATGATTTTTTTCATCTTGTTTTTTTAATGAGATTATTAAGATACAAATTAGCAGCTAGAATTATTTGTATGATTTATGGATTTATTTTCCTCCTTTAGGTTGGTCAAAATGGAAAGAAAAATTAAAAAAAGAAAGCTTTACAAAACATAAACAACAAAAAAGCCCAAATAAGTTCCTAAAGCGTTTCCTAAAGTTCCTACCAAAATAGCTGGAAGAATCAATTCTTTGCGGTTAAAAGTCTCTGCCAAAGCAATTGCTGAGGCTCCACCACCTACATTTGCCTGACTCACAATTGCAATCATTTGCCAATCACGGTAAACTAGCCCTCCAATAATTATAGTTAAGATTCCATGGAATGAAACCGCCAAAGTTGTAAAAAGTAATAGAGTAAATCCGATTTCTTTTAGTTGATAAACTGCACCAATTTCACAATAGGCACCAATTACTGCTAAAAAAAGATAAACTAAGTATAATCCTAAATTATGACCTCCCTTTAAGTTGGAGACAAATTTGGTTTGAGCCAATCCTATTCCAAAGGTCGAAAGAATAAGTATTGATGGTATTCTAGGAAAATATTGCACTAAAATTTCGGAAAGGTAAAATGACATTATACCCAGAAAAGTAAGCCAAGCCAGTGATATTAAATCAATACCTTTATCTGAAATCTTCACTTGTTCATTACTGATTTTATTATGTTCAGTTTTACTCTTCCATATTTTAGATAAAAACACTGGTAAAATCAAGGTTACCAAAATCCAGACTGCTGTTACAACATTGTCTACTGCAATGGTACCGGCATATAATATTCCCTTTTTTTGAAATCCGTACTCAATTGCTATCGCATTAAAGTTTACGCTTCCACCGGTATAAGTTCCTGTTAACATACCAGCTATTATTTTGGCGTCCTCTCCTAGAATATTTTCTGGAGTTAATATAACCCATGATATAAGAATTCCAACAGTTGTAGCTAAAGAGCCTATAACAAAGAGACTTATCATTGGCAATCCGGCTTTTTTTATGGAATTTAGGTTCACATTTAGCAATAAATAAAAAATAGAAATTGGTGCTATATATTTAAAAATAACATCGTATAATCCAATACTATCTGATGCTGAAGGAATTAATTTAAGATTTGCAATCACCGCAGTGAAAAGGATAACCAGTAGTGCAGCTCCAAACTGTTTTCCCAATTTTGTTTTTCCAATGTATATAGATAAAATTACCATTAGGCTTAACATCCCTAAAACATAAATTGGATTGTATACAAATGGCATTTAGTTAATTTATTTTTTTAATTTACAAAAAATCAAAGCTTTTTAATTTTTTCAATAATTGCATTAGTAACTTCTTCAGTATTGGAATTTCCCCCTAAATCTTTTGTTAGGATATTACCATTTGAAATAGTTTCTTCAATTGCATTCATTATTAAGTTTGATCCTTCTTTTTCACCTAAATGATCTAACATCATTGAAGCTGTCCAGATACAGGCAATTGGATTAGCTATTTTTTTCCCAGCTATATCAGGTGCACTTCCGTGGACAGGCTCAAACATACTTGGGAACTCTTTTTCAGGATTTATATTACTCCCGGGTGCAATTCCCATCCCTCCGACTACAGCAGGACCAAGATCAGATAAAATATCTCCAAACAAATTACTAGCAACTACAACATCAAAATTATCAGGCTTTTGAACAAAATTTGCCGCAAGTATATCAATATGAAATTGGTCAGTAGACACCTTAGGAAATTTTTCACCCATTTCTTTAAATCGCTCGTCCCAATATGGCATTGTGTGCATTATACCGTTAGATTTGGTAGCACTAGTTAATTTTTTACGTCTTTTGCTAGCCAATTCAAAGGCATATTTCATTACTCTATCAACTCCTTTTCTTGTGAAGATAGTTTCTTGCACGACTAGTTCATCTGGAGACCCATCATTTAAACGTCCACCGATAGATGAATATTCTCCTTCATTATTTTCTCTAACAATATAAAAATCGATACCGCCTGGATTTTTTAAAGGAGATTCTATGCCATTTAATAATCTGACAGGTCTTAAATTTACATATTGTTGAAAATTTCTTCGAATAGGGATTAATAAGCCCCATAACGAAACATGATCAGGGACTCCGGGATAACCTACTGCACCTAAAAAAATACCATCACTGTCCCTTAGTCTATCCAAACCGTCTTCGGGCATCATCTTTCCATATTCCTTGAAATATTCACAGGAATAATCATAGTTTTTATATTTAAGTTGGAAGCCACATTTAACGGCAACTATATCTAAAACTTTCAATGATTCTGGAATGACTTCTTTCCCAATTCCGTCACCAGGAATAGTAGCAATTTGATAAGTATTCATTTATTAAACTTTTAATTTTAAACTAAAGAAAAGATACTAATGCTTCCAAAGTTTCATTTGGGGCCTCCTCTGGTAAATAATGACCGCAAGGTAGACCGTATCCAACTACCTCTTTTGCGAATTTTTTCCATTCCGCAACAATATCGTATTTATTTCCAACATAACCTTTATCTCCCCAAATAACCATCACTGGGCATTCTATTTTATTATTATTATTTATGTCAATTTGATCATGTTCTAGGTCAATTGATGCAGAGGCACGGTAATCTTCACAACTTGCTTTTATTGTCTCGGGTGTAAAACAGCGAAGATATTCTGAAAATGCAGTTTTTGTAAATGCATCACTGTCTTTTCCCCATTGTCTAATTTTTTTATTTAAATAAAATTCAGGGTCTGAACCTATCATAGTTTCTGGGATATTTTCAGGTTGAATTAAAAAAAACCAATGATAATAGGATTTTGCAAAATCCATGTCAGTTGTCTTGTACATAGTATATGTTGGAGCAATATCCATTACTACTAATTTTTCTAAAACACTAGGGTAATCTAATGCCATGCGATGTCCAACTCTACCTCCTCTGTCATGTCCAGCCACTAAAAAACTATCAAACCCTAAATGTCTCATCAATTTAATTTGATCTTTAGCCATTGCTCTCTTAGAATAAGGATCATGATTTTTATCTGAGTCAGGTTTACTACTGTCGCCATAACCTCTGAGATCGCTAGCTACAACTGTATATTTTTTACTCAATTCATATGCTATTTTATGCCAAATAAAATAAGTCTGAGGATATCCGTGTAACAACAATAATGGTGGCCCTGAACCCCCTATTACATAATTAATTGAAATGGAGTTATAAGAAAATTCTTGTTTATTAAAATTCTGAAACATTAATCATAAATATTAAAAACTATAATTTAAAAAGTTATATAATCCAACAAATATTAACTTTATTTTTTGTTAAATTCTTCTACCTCTGTCAACAATATTAAAAGACTATCGCATTTGATCTGCAATAAATTTCATTTAAATGTTTAAAATAACAAAAGAGCAATTTAAATGTAACAAGTTATCTATTTTTACATCTTGAATTTAATGATTATCCCCTCCCAATTGAAAAGTGTTACAATAAGTGTTCTGATGATTTTCATATTATCTACCTCAATAGCTCAAAATACTATAAGTGGAGTTGTTAAAGATAATTTTAATTCCCCTCTTCCATTTGCAAATATAATTCTCGAACAAAAGGGAAATAATGACTTTGTTAAAGGAGTTGTTACCGATCAAGAAGGGTCATATATTTTTGATGATATTGTTAAGGGAACATATAAAATTCAAGTGTCAGTCTTAGGGTTTAAGGTTAAGAAAACAGAAGAATTTGAGTTAGAGGAAAATAAAGTTTATGATTTTGTTTTGGAAGAAGAAGTTGAAAAATTGGAAGAGGTGATTGTAAAAAGCAGGAGGCCTCTTATCAGGCAAACAGCAGAAAAGTTGATAGTAGATTTGGAAAATTCAGAAATGATAAGCACAAGCTTAAAAGACGTAATGCGTAAAGTACCTGGAGTTTTGGTCTCAAATAACGGTATCTCAATCGCTGGAAATACAGGAGTTAAAATACTAATTAATGGAAAATCTACTGAGTACATGGATATCCAAACTTTGATACGTGATTTTCCTGCAGATAATATTTCTAAAATTGAAGTAGTTGAACAACCTGGCTCAGAGTATGAGGCGTCAGGTTCAGCGGCAGTCATAGACATTATCTTAAAGAAAAATGTTCGTTTAGGAACTCATGGTAATTTATATTCTTGGGTCGGTGAGAACCAAGGTTTTGAATATGGCACAGGATTTTCTTTAGCGAGTTATAAAAATAAATTAAACTGGCAAGGAAGTTTTAATAGATCAGAGCCAACATGGAGAGATGATTTATTTTTAGTGAGAACCGTTGAAAATCAAACCTACGATCAAGCAACTATAGAGCCTTACAGGCCAAAAAACTTTAGTTTTAGCGGGAATATGGACTATTATATTAATGAGCATAATATTCTCGGAGCAGGAGGGAGATTAAACAATCGAACTTCTCAAAGAATAGCTTCTAGCAAAACAGTTATTTCAGATGACAATTCATCAAATACTTTATTTTCAGAAAATCTTTTTGATATAGATAGAGCCAATTACAATTTTAATGTGTTTTATGAATATAAGACAGACATAAATAAATTATTAATTGACTTTAATTACATAAATTTTAGAAGTGATAATACTAATGATCTTTATGATATAATTGGAAGTACAATACCTTTTTCTGATAGAAGGTATATTCAAAAGGGAAAATTTAACATTAAAACATATCGTGTAGATTATACTAAAACTTTATCAGATAAATTAAAGTTTAGTCTAGGATCCAGATATGCAGATGTAAATACAGATAATGATTTAAAATCTTTTAATGAAAATAACTCAGGGGTTTTAGATTTAGATCAGAAAGGGAGCAGTCAATTTTTGATTGATGAATCTATTTTAGCTTTTTATTTAAAATTAAATGCTACAACTGGTAAGTGGTCTTTTTCAGCAGGAATTCGATATGAAGACAGTAATACTGACGGGAATTCAATTTTTTTAATAGATGGTATTAGTAGTTCCACAGTTAAAAAAAGACCAATAAAAAAAATATTTCCTAGCGCATCAATTAGTAGGAATTTATCAGAGATTTTAGGAGCGAATATTTCATATAGCTATAGAATTAGAAGACCTTCATATAGTAGTTTGAATTCTTTTGCAGAATTCTTAGATCCATTCTCCGCTAGTGAAGGAAACCCAAACCTAACCCCTGATTTCACACATAAATATCAGCTTAATTTAACTTACAAAGGCCAACCTTTTTTTACCATTGGATATAGCGATACAGAAGATGCTATCTTTGAACTTATTAAACAAGACAATACTACTGCTCAAATAAGACAGCTTGAAGTCAATATTGAAGAGAATATAAATTGGAACTTTAGATTACTGGGACCCTTGAGTTTTATAAAGGGTATTGAAGGATACACGGGTTTTATTTTGATAAACAAAGATTATAATTCTTTAACCTATGATCTAGATTTAACCCAATGGAATTTGTTTTGGTTTATTCAAGCTAATTACGAATTGCCGTTAGGAATTGACTTCGAACTCAACGCGAATTATGGAACAGGAGCTTTAGAAGGCCAGATTAATGTTGATTGGTTATCTGAACTTGATGTTTCTTTTGGGAAAAGATTTCTGGAAGACAAGTTGAAGATTAACTTAGGATTGAGTGATATTCTAAATCGAGGTTTTATTGGAACTATAGATTATGGGAATGGATTTGCAACGGTAAACAGTAATGGGTCTCGACAAAATATTCAACTTAGAGTAGTGTATAACTTTGGCTCCAAATTTGGCAAAAGTAAAACTGATTGGGATTCCTCTGAAGAGCAAGATAGAATAGAAGATGAAAATTAAATCGTTAGCTAAATCAAGATTTTGATAGAAAATTTATAAATAGCTTAATTTTACTTAANGAATCAAAAAAATTAATGACCGGGTATAAAAAAAATCATGAAAATTAATTTCTTTCTTATTACATCAATTTTGATTAATCTCTCATGCTCAATTGAGCTTCAAAAAAATGAATCTCCAAATTTTGTCTTTATTCTAGCTGATGATCTTGGCTACGGGGAATTAGGTGTTTTTGGACAAAAAATAATTGAGACTCCAAATATTGATCAATTAGCAAAAGAGGGAATGATTCTAACCAATCATTATTCAGGTTCCCCAGTTTGTGCTCCGGCTCGTGCAGTCTTATTAACCGGACTACATTCAGGTAATAATCCTATTAGAGGTAACGATGAATGGAAAGAAAGAGGGGATGTTTGGAGTTTTGAGGCGATGTTTAAAAATCCTGAATTAGAAGGTCAACGGCCTATGCCTGATTCAACAATAACTGTAGCTAATTATTTAAAATCAAATGGTTACAAAACTGGAATGGTAGGTAAATGGGGTCTCGGTGCACCAAACACAAATAGTATTCCAAACAATAAGGGTTTTGATTTTTTCTACGGATATAATTGTCAAAGACAAGCGCATACTCTTTACCCTAGTCATTTATGGAAGAATAAAGAAAGAGATATTCTTAATAATATTATTGTTAATAAAGGCCCTCTTGAAGATAGTCTAGATCCAAATAATTCTGAAAGCTATAAACCTTATAATCAAAATGATTATGCCCCGACTTTAATGCATGATCAAGCTTTAAAATTCATAGACACAAATAAAAATGATAAATTTTTTCTTTATTATGCTAGTCCTTTACCACATCTTCCCCTTCAAGCTCCCAAAAAATGGGTTAATTATTATAGAAAAAAACTAGGAGAAGAAAATCCATACCTTGGAGATAATGGATATTATCCTAATCAATTTCCAAAAGCCACTTATGCTGGCATGATATCTTATTTAGATGAACAGGTTGGTGAAATTGTCACAAAACTCAAAGAAATTGGAAAATATGAAAATACAATAATTGTTTTTACTAGTGATAATGGTCCTACTCATGTAGGCCAAGTTGATATTGATTTTTTTAATAGTGCTGGGATATTTGTTAACTCTAAAAAAACTGTGAAAGGTAGTGTTAATGAAGGCGGAATAAGAGTTCCTACAATTGTTACATGGCCAATGAAAATAAAGAGTGGAACTATATCTGATCACCCAAGTACTTTTTACGATTTTTTTGAAACGGTTTCTGATATTATAGGTAATCCACTTTCTAATAAAAATGATGGTATTTCATATTACCCCAGTTTGATTGGAAAACAACAAAAAGAACACGACTATCTTTATTGGGAATTTCCTGCTTATGGAGGACAACAAGCAATTAGAATTGATAAGTGGAAAGGTGTAAAACGAGATCTATTTAAGGGAGCTTCAAATCTAGACTTATATGATTTATCAAACGACCCTAAAGAACTTAATAATATTGCAAATGATTATCCAGATGTAGTTGATAAAATGGAAAAATTATTAGAGGAAGCGCATACAAAAGCTTCTATTGAAACATTTAATATTTCTGTTTTAGATAAACAATAAATTTTACTCAATTATTTAACATCCTGTATATTATGATAATAAAATTAAATCTGTTATTAATATCACTTTTTATAATAAGTTCTTGTAGCTCGAATTTATCAGAAAAATCAGATAAGTTAAACTTTATAGTTGTTTTTGTGGATGATATGGGTTATGGAGATTTAGGATCTTTTGGACATCCAACAATTAATACACCAAATCTTGATAAAATGGCTTATGAAGGTCAAAAATGGACTCAATTTTATTCTGCGTCAAGTGTATGTACTCCAAGTAGAGCAGCATTACTTACCGGAAGACTTCCTATAAGAAATGGGATGATTGGTTCAACAACAAGAGTTCTTTTTCCAAATTCAAAATATGGGTTACCTGACTCTGAAATTACTATTGCAGAAAGACTAAAAGAAAATGGATATAAAACTGTCGCAATAGGTAAATGGCATTTGGGGCATAAGAAGAAGTACCTTCCACTTCAGCATGGATTTGATTATTATTTTGGTATTCCGTATTCGAATGACATGGATAAAATTAATGGTGAAACATGTTGTCCGGGAAAACAATATTGGCAGAAATATAAGAATCAAAGACCAGAATCGATTAATTATAATGTCCCTTTAATTGAAAATAATGATATAATTGAAAGACCTGCAGATCAGACTACAATAACTAAAAGGTTTTCAAATAAAGCTGTTGAATTCATTAAAAATAACAAAGATGACAACTTTTTTATTTATCTGGCTCACAACCTACCTCATACGCCCTTATACGCTTCGGATGATTTTTTAGGAAAAAGCAAAAGAGGTTTATATGGAGATGTTATTGAAGAAATCGACCATGGTATTGGTTTAATAATTAAAGAATTAAAGAAAAATAACCTTGATAATAATACAATTATAGTTTTTACCTCTGACAATGGACCTTGGTTACCATTTGAATCTCATTCTGGATCCGCAGGTCTTTTAAGAGAGGGCAAAGGCACAACTTGGGAAGGGGGACAAAGGGTTCCTGGAATATTTTGGGGTGCAGAGATTAAACCAGGGGTTATTAGTGGATTAGGATCAACAATGGATATTTTTCCAACTTTATTAGAAATGTCAAATATAAGTATCGTCAATAACAGGATAATGGATGGAATAAGTATGAAAAATACTTTATTAAATAATGAGCCATCAAAAAGGGAAACAGTTTTTTATTATCGTTCAAGAGAAATATACGCTGTAAGACATAGAGAATTTAAAGCCCACTTTATTATTCAAGGCTCCTATGATTATCCTAAAGGAAGCGATAAAAAGATTATTTTAGAAAAACCCTTGTTGTATAATCTAAATATTGACCCTTCAGAAAAATATAATATAGCAGATAAGAATCCTGAAATATTAAATGAGATTAATACAATCATAGAAAATCATAAAAAAAATCTTAATCCTCATAAGGATTTACTTTTGGATAGGGATTGGTAGCTTAGATAATTTTAAAATTGCCTTCAAGAAATAAGTTAAATCACAAAGCTAATATCCAATCAATTAATAATTGAGACCATCTGTCAACAGGTGCATTAATTTTGTTCATCCCATATCCATGTCCTCCCTTGCTAAACATATGAAGTTCTGCTTCTGCACCTGCTAGAATCCAGTCTTGATAGATCTGAACACTAGGAGCAGCGAGCTCAAGAGGATCATCATTTGCACAAGAAACAAATGCTGGGGGCTTATTTAGTGGAACTTTTTGATTATCGACAATATCCATCCAAGGATAAATTGGGGCTATGAAATTCGGTTGATTTTTTATGACCGAAGTATATGCAGCCTCCATAGTTACTGCACCTCCAGCCGAAAATCCCATCAATCCAATTTTATTAGGGTTTATGTTGTATTTTGATGCATTATTTCTAATTAATTCAATAGCTGATAAAGCGTCTTTTGAAGAATAGGGCAGTATTATTTTAGCACTATCAATAGCCATTTGGGGTTTATCCCACAATGTTTGTGACCACTTAATCACAGACCCCTTTCTGGGATATGTTCTATATTTTAGAATTACAGCAGTAATTCCATTCTGAGCTAGTTTTTTAGCCAGCTTTACACCTTCTTTTTCGTAAGCACTAAAAAAAAGTCCTCCTCCAGGACAAATTATCATAGCCTTATCAGTTATAGAATTTCCCTTGGCTTTATATAAACTTATTTCAGGTTTAGATATATTATCCAGCCAGATACCTTCTTGTTCTGAAATTAGTACACTATTTTCCTTGAATGATTTTAATTCCCACTCTTGATGTTTGATTGACATTTTCTCTTGAGCAATCAATGTTATTGATGCTAAAAAAGAAAGAATAAAAAGTTTTTTCATTTTATTATTGTTTTAACTTTTTCAAGTTAAGTATAATATCTAAGCACCATAATTTTTGACATGAGATAGTGAAAAAAAAAACGATTAAAATTTTTAAATATTTAATTCTTCTTGTCTGTTTAATTTTTTTTATATATCTTTAAACAAAAAATATTATGAACGAATGTACTTGTGGTTAATCTTCCAATTTAACAGGTGTGTGTGATGGGTTTGGTGACCATATTTGTAAAGAATAAAAACTACTTTTTTTATTTTGGTTTGTTAAGTTAGTGGAGGTAGTTGTTGTAAATTAGTTAGTATGATGTAGTACCAATGAAAAAGAAAATTAATGAAATATTATCTCCACTTTACTTAAAAAAACATTTTATTTTTCAAAAACCATACAGTGCTGCCAGGGAAGATTGTTTATATTTTTTTTAAAAATAAAACCAGCAGCTTTCATTTCCATAATTGATTGTTTTTCTGTCATTTTGTGTATTTTTTTAATTGGAATATTTAAATCTTCACCTCTATATTCAATCAAAAATAATTGACCATTTGGTCTTAATGCATTCCTTATTGAGGTAATCATTTCAACTGGGAAATTAAATTCATGGTATACATCAACCATTAAAATTTTATCTACTGAATGTTTTGGAAGATTAATATTTTTTTCGTCTCCTAGAATTGTTTTTACGTTACTTATCTTATTTAATTCTTTGAATCTCTCAATTGTATTTAACATTTCAATTTGGATATCAATGGCATATACTAAACCATTTTTAGCTAATGGGGACATTCTAAAAACATGATAACCAGACCCTGCACCAATATCTGCAATAATATCATTGGGTTTAATATCCATATTTTGGATCAATTTAGTAACATTTTCTTCTTTTTCTCGTTCTGATCTTTCTAACCAACTGATTCCCTGATACCCCATCACATGNGCTATTTCTCTTCCCATATACCATTTCCCTATTCCGTTGAAATCTCCACTTTTGTATGTATATTTTTGATTAAAAGTAGACTTTTGACCTAAACATTCATTTGAAAGGATTAATGCATTAACTAATATTAAAAAAGCAAATTTTTTTATCATATAATTAGATTTAGCTCAATTACTCTGGACAAAATATTCATAATTAAAGTATGTTTTTTTTGAGAAAAAATTAAAGGATTTGAAATGTAATATATTTCCTGTAATTTAGGATGAGATGAAAAAATTAATTTTAAAATTATCAAAAATATTAGGCATAATAATTTTGATTATAGCCCTAGGATCACTTGGTTTATGGTGGTACTTTAATGTTACATTTCTCAATTTTGAAAAAGATTTTGCCGAACAAAAAAGTATAAAGAATTTAACATTAAATGAATACACGTTTTCAGATAGGAATCAAAATGGAAAACTTGACATATTCGAAGACGACAGAAAATCAATTGAAGAAAGAGTTGAGGACTTAATAATTCGAATGACATTAGAAGAAAAAATTCATTTGTTAAAAGGATCAGGACTAGGCTCAGCAATTGGGGATAAAAATTCTGAAGTTCCCGGTGCAGTGGGAACAATTGTATCTACTCCACGATTAGGTATTCCTTCAGTTTATTTATCAGATGGTCCAGCTGGACTAAGAATCCACCCTAAAAGAGACGATAAGAATCGCACATATTATTGTACTGCATTCCCAATAGGATCTCAATTGGCTTCAACTTGGAATACTGATGTCATATATGATATTGGATCTGCAATGGGATCAGAAGCAAGAGAATATGGTATTGATGTAATTTTAGGCCCTGGAGCAAATATTCACAGACATCCACTTTGCGGAAGAAATTTTGAATATTATTCAGAAGATCCTGTTTTATCAGGGATTATTGGTGCTTCGATGATTAATGGCATTGAATCTCAAGGCGTAGGATCTGCGGTAAAACATTTTGTCGCAAACAATCAGGAAGCTAGTCGTAATATTAATGATGCTATTATTAGTGTTCGAGCGCTCAGGGAAATCTATCTTAAGGGTTTTGAAATTATTGTAAAAAAGTCACAACCTTGGGCGATAATGTCCTCTTATAATAAAATAAATGGGACCTACGTTGCTGAGTCAAAAGATATCCTAACTGATATTCTTAGAGGGGAATGGGATTTTCAGGGGTTGGTTATGACAGATTGGTTTGGAGGAAACAGTGCTCCTCTGAGCATAGCAGCAGGTAATGATCTTTTAGAACCTGGAACCAGGAGACAATGGGAAGCGCTTTTAGATGCAGCAGAAAATGGGAGTCTATCTGAGGCAGACATAAATACTTCAGCAAGGCGAATTTTAAAATTGATTTTAAAATCTAAAAAAATGGAATCTTATCAGTATAATAATAATCCTGATTTAAAGTCAAATGCTTTACTCTCAAAAAAAGCGGCGACAGAGGGAATAGTTCTTTTAAAAAATAAATCTGTACTCCCTTTTAAGAATTCTAAAAATGTTGCATTGTTGGGGGTTACATCCTATGATTTTATTTCAGGAGGAACTGGCTCAGGGGATGTTAATGAGGCTTATTCAATTTCATTAGAAGAGGGCCTTAGAAATTTAAATTATAAAATTAATAACAAAGCAAAATCTCTATATGAGGTTCATCGGGATAATAATAAAGATGAATTTGTTAAACCAGAAGGTTTTATGGCAATGTTTAATCCTTATTTCCCTCCAAGAATATCATACACTGATCAAGAGATTAAAGAAATTGTTTNTAGTTCGGATATTGGAATTATTACAATTGGTAGAATTAGTGGAGAAGGAGCAGATAGGGCAGTCAGGGATGATTTTTTAATTTCAGAAATAGAAAAAAATATGATTTTTCAAGTATGTGAGGCATATAATAAAGAAAATAAAAAAGTAATAGTAGTATTAAACATTGGAGGTGTTATTGAAATGAGCTCATGGAAGGATAAGCCAGATGCAATTTTATTGGCATGGCAAGGAGGGCAAGAAGGTGGAAATGCAGTAGCTGAAATTATAAGTGGAAAAGAAAATCCAAGTGGGAAACTCCCCATGACTTTCCCTATAGCATTAGATGACCATAGATCAAATTCTAATTTCCCCTTGGAAGGAGGAACTGTAGAATTGTCTAATTTTATTTCAAATTCTTCAGAGGAAAAATTAGAATCAGAAAAAATTAAAAATAAGGATTATACAAATTATAATGAAGGAATTTATGTCGGGTATAGGCATTTTGATAAAGAAAAATTAGATGTCTCTTACCCTTTTGGGTATGGCTTGTCTTATAGTTCATTTAAGTTTGAAGATTCTAATTTATTTTTAGACGAGAACACAATAAAAATTTCATTAAAAATTACAAATACTGGAGAATATATAGGTAAAGAAGTAATCCAAGTTTATAGCTCTATATCATCATCTAAAATTGATAGACCGGATAAAGAATTGAGGACATTTCATAAAACTGAGAAAATATTCCCAGGAAATTCAACTGNTGTAGAATTAGAAATACCCAAAAACGATTTGTCTTTCTGGTCAGAAAAATCTTCAAGCTGGGAACTTGAACCCGGGGAATATAAGTTTCATATCGGTTCATCCTCAAGGGATATTCACATAATTGAAAGTTTTGAAATTAAATAGTTTATNATACTTTTTGATTTTATTTTTTTTATCCTCAACTATATTTTCACAGTTTGAATTTGATGGTCAGCTTTTAGGTCAAANTAGTCTTGGTCTGGAAAAACAAAGTTCTAAATTTATAGGAGCTAGATATTTACCTAGTTTAAACTTTAAAAAGAAAACAGATAGTTTGTCNTCTTTTGCTATTCAGATTTNNGGNAATTTTAGTGCTACTCAATTTTTAACCNCTGAAAAAAAGAATGANTCAAGCTCAANTATTGATCCTTACAGAATTTGGTTAAGATANCAAGTTAAGAATTGGGAATTTAGAGCAGGTTTACAAAAAATTGATTTTGGAGTAGCTCAATTACTTAGACCCATTCAGTGGTTTAATCAAATTGATCCTAGAGATCCTCTTGGATTAACTAATGGGGTAAATGGATTATTAATTAGACATTACTTTGAAGATAATTCTAATTTATGGGTGTGGGGTCTTTATGGGAATGAAAAGCAGAGGGGGTTTGATGCATTACCGACTATAAAGGATGTTCCCGAGTTTGGCGGAAGATTTCAGAGTTTTATTCCAAAAGGTGAAGCTGCTATATCATACCACTATAGACAAGCAGGTAGAGACTCAACCTTAGGACTAGATACTTACCAAAGTCCAGAACACAGAATTGGATTTGATGTAAAATTAGATTTAGGCTTTGGAGTTTGGACTGAAACGACCTTCATCCATAAATTAAAAAATATAGGAGTTCTTACTAATCAGTTTTTACTAAATATTGGAATGGATTATACATTTGGAATTGGAAAAGGGTTAACAGTATCAAAAGAATATCTTTTTTCAAATTATTCAGACAATAGACTAAATAATTCAATAAAAAGCGGCATTAGTGCATTAAGTTTTAATTATCCTTTGAATTTTTTTAGCACAATTACTGCTTTGGTCTATCAGCAATGGAATAATAACAAACAGACATTAATGATAAATTACCAACACCAATTCAATAATTTATCCGGATATTTTATATTTTACTACAACCCTGATACAATTCAGGGGATACAACAAAATGATATATTCAGAAGTTTTACAGGTCCAGGAATTCAATTATTATTAGTCTATAATCATTAAAATGAAAAAAGAACCAATTATACAAGTGAAGAATGCCTCAAAAAGTTATCCAATAGCTGGAAAAGAATTTATGGCATTGAAACAAATAGATTTATCATTAAATGAAGGAGAGTTTGCAGGAATTGTTGGTCCAAGTGGTTCTGGAAAAACTACTTTACTAAATATTATTGGCTCATTAGACAAGCCATCTCAGGGTGATACTTTTGTTTTAAACAAAGACATTAAAGTCCTGAGTCACAAGGAGGCTGCATCACTTAGAAACTATCATATTGGTTTTATATTTCAAGTCTTTAATCTGCTTCCTGTATATACCGTTTTCGAAAATGTTGAATTTGCACTTTTGTTACAAAATAATTCAGCTAAGCAAAGAAGAGAAGCAGTCATGAGAGCACTAAAATGGGTTGGACTTACTGATCACGCAGATAAAAGGCCAGATAAACTATCAGGTGGCGAAAGTCAAAGAGTAGCTATAGCAAGAGCGATGGTCAAGACTCCAAAAATTGTTCTTGCTGACGAACCTACAGCAAATCTAGATTCCGAAAATGCTCATGAAATACTTAAGACTATGAAGAAATTAAATCAAGAACTGGGTACGACTTTTCTTTTTTCGACACATGATGAAAAAGTTATGGGTTATTTAGATAGAACTATTCATCTCAGGGATGGTAGGATTGAGAAAGATGTAAAAAATAAATTATGAAATTAGAATTAAATCTTGCATTTAAAAATCTTTTTGGAGCACGCCTAAGGACACTTTTGAACGTTTTAGTTTTGTCTTTCTCTTTTGTAATTATAATTTTTCTTAATTCAATAATGGATGGTTGGGATCAACAAGCACAGAAGGATAGTATAGAATGGGAGTTTGGAAATGGGCATCTCATTAATAAAAATTTTGATCCTTTAGACCCTTATACCATTATGGATGGTCATGGAAAAATACCTAAAAAATCTATTGGATTAACTCCAATTCTTGACCGTCAAGCATCCATTTATCCACAAGGAAGAATGATCAGTATAGTTTTAAAAGGGATTAGTTCTGAACAAACTATATTAAAATTACCAACCAAAATATTAAAAGAAAGTAAAGAGGAATTCCCTGTAATAATTGGCAAAAGACTTGCTGAGTCTACTAAACTAAATAAAGGAGATCGCGTTCAAGTTAGGTGGAGAGATAACAAAGGTACTTACGATGCTAATACACTGTCAATTGTTGAGGTCTTTGATTCTAATGTACCCAATATCGATAATGGGAAAATTTGGATTGATATTAATAAACTTTGGGAAATGACAAACCTAGACAATAAAGCTTCTTATTTTATTGTCGATGATCAATTTGAAAACCCAGAATTATCTTCTTGGAATTTCAAATCCCAGTTTGCCTTACTAAAAAGTCTCAAAGATTTAATCAACCAGAAAAAAACAAGTCAATCTATTGTTTATGGGCTTTTATTAGCAATTGCACTTTTAGCTATTTTTGACACTCAGATTTTATCAATTTTTAGAAGGCAAAAGGAAATTGGAACATACATAGCATTGGGGATGACTCGTTTAAGAGTTGTTAGACTATTCACTATTGAAGGGAGTGTTTATAGTATTCTGGCCTTATTAGTAGGTAGTCTTTATGGCATACCTTTTTTTATTTACATGTCTAAAGCAGGATTTCCTATTCCACCGGCGGATCAAAAGATGGGTATTGCTTTAGCTGATGTAATTTATCCTGTTTATGGTATTAAACTTATTTTATTGACAATTTTGACTGTTATTATTTCTGCTACAATTGTTAGTTATCTTCCAGCAAGAAAAATTGCAAAATTAAATCCAGTTCTTGCACTTAAAGGGAAAAAGCAATGATAAAATTCATAATAAAAGGGATTATAAGAGATAAAAGTAAAAGTTTAATTCCTATTGCTGTTATATCAGTTGGGGTTATGGTTACAGTTATGATGTCAGGTTTTTTAAAAGGGGTTTTTTCTGATGTGATAAATCAAAATGCAAAACTTGATACCGGACATGTCAAGATCATGACTAAACCTTATGCAGAAAATAAAGAACAGCTTCCCAATGATCTAGCCCTTTTAGAAATAAAAGAATTAATTGATTCTTTAAATNTTAATTATCCTGATTTAATTTGGACGCCGAGAATNAAATTTGGNGGGATAATGGATGTCCCTGATGCTTTAGGTAATACTAAATCACAAGGNCCNGGNATGGGATTAGCAATNTCNNTTCAAAATAAAGAATCTGGAGAATTACAAAGACTTCAATTAAACAAATCACTAAAAAAAGGCAGATTAACTGAACGAAGCGGAGAGGTTGTTTTAAGTGATAATTATGCAACCAAACTAAATATCTCTCCAGGAGAAAAAATTACATTTTTTGGAACTACAATGGAAGGCAGCATGGTTTTTCAGAGTTTTGAAATGACCGGTACAGTCGTATTTGGATCACCATTAATGGACAGAGGTACTTTTATCTTAGATATTAGCGATGCTCAAACTATGCTTGATATGGAAAATGGAACTGGAGAACTTTTAGGATATTTTAAAGACAATATATATGATGATAATAAAGCTTTAATTATTTCAGAAAATTTTAATAAAAAATTTAAAGAAAGCAAAGATGAATATGCTCCTGTAATGGTAACGCTAAAAGATCAAAATGGTCTAAGAGAGAGTCTAGATATGGGTGACGCTTTTTCAGGAATTTTTGTTTTCATATTTATCCTAGCAATGTCACTTGTATTNTGGAATACTGGACTAATTGGTGGTTTGAGGCGTTATAATGAAT
The DNA here is from genome assembly GCA_002705385.1 of Flavobacteriaceae bacterium. Taxonomy (GTDB): domain Bacteria; phylum Bacteroidota; class Bacteroidia; order Flavobacteriales; family Flavobacteriaceae; genus MS024-2A. The sequence goes on along the minus strand of PAFO01000005.1, from coordinate 6,887 downwards.
TTGGTATTCGCTTAGCACTNGGAGAATCTAAAAGTAATTTATTTAAATTCTTATTGATNGAGGCTTCAGTTATTGGATCAATTGGATCAATAATTGGAACAAGTCTTGGTCTAATTTTTTGCTATTACCTTCAAGAAGTAGGAATTGACATCTCAGACGACACAGCTAATTCAACAATAATAATGCCTTCTGTAATGCGAGCCTATGTAACCCCTAATCTTTTTTTTATTGGCTTTATCCCTGGTTTGTTTTCGATGCTTTTTGGAACTGCCTTGGCCGGAAGAGGAATTTATAAAAGAGAAACTGCTCGACTATTTAAAGAATTAGAAGTATAAAATAAAATCATGAAAAAAAAACTCATCATTCTCTTAATTTTAATTCAATTACCTTATTTGCTTTCATCTCAGCAAAGTGATCAAGAAGCATCAAATATCATTGAAAAAATTGATAAAAATATGTTTTCTAAAACTCAAATTGTTACATCTGAAATGATTGTTTATGGTAAAAGGAAGAAAAGAGTAATTAGATCAAAGGGATACTCCATGGGGAAGGAAAATAATTTTACTGAATATTTATCTCCTGAAAGAGAAAAAGGAACTAAAATGTTAAAGCTTGATAATAGGTTATGGATTTATTCTCCTGGAACAGATCGAACTATTCAGCTTTCAGGTCATCTTCTAAGACAATCTGTTATGGGTTCNGATTTATCTTATGAAGATATGATGGAGGAAAGAAAATTATCTGAAGTATATGATGCTAAAATTGTTAAAGATGGGAATTTTAANGATTCACCCGTTTGGATAATGGATCTCATATCTAAAGTTGAAGGATTAGCTTACCATAAAAGAACTTTGTGGATTGATAAAACCAAGTTTGTTCCATTAAAGGAAAACCTATATGCGAAAAGCGGAACATTACTAAAAACAACAACATTTTCTAACATCAAAAAAATTGATACTAGATGGTATCCAATGAAAATAAATTACAAGGATATGCTTAAAGACGGAAAGGGGACTGATTTTGTAATAATTGACATTTCTTTTGACACATATATACCAAAGGATTATTTTTCAAAAAATATGTTAAAAAAATAGCTAGGATTAAAAACCTAGAATAAAATCTTTCCAAACAGGTTTTATTTGAATTTTTACAATTTAAGCTTATTTAGATTAAATAAAAATAATATATTTGCTTTAAATTATTTTCTTTTAACCAGGACCAATGTGCAAAAAACAACAAAATATTATATCAAAAAATGTTAACGGTCAACTTTCATATTGTAAGGATTGTAAAGTTTTTGATCTTACCTTCAATAATATTCTTATTGAATTGACANCTAGAGAATTGATTTCATTTCAAAATGTAATTAAAAATATAGATGTTGATTATTGGGAATCCCATTTCAATAAAAAATATGTCAAAAGAAACATTCCAATAATGACACGTCAACTTAACTTGATATTGGTTTTCAGTTTGGCTGAACTGTATTCATTAAAAGAACTAGTTTTAAATGATAATGAAGAAAGAAATGAATTAATTTCCATTTCAAAAATTGACTATGATTTAAGTGTAAATTAATAAATATTATCTACCAATGTCTAGAACATAATATTAACCTAAAGATGCATTTAATAAGATCTCACAATTTAACACTCCAGAAATAGGGCAATTATTCTTTGCATCTTCTGCAAGTTCAATAAACCTTTCTTCATTTAAATTCTGCACTTTTCCTTTTAAAGATAATTCTATAGATGTGACTGAACCATCAATAAAAGTTAATATAGCATCTGTATTTAACTCAGTAGGATTAAAATCAGCTTCATTTAGTACAAAAGCCAATTTCATATTGAAACAACCAGCAAGTGCCGCAGCAATAAGTTCCTCAGGATTTGTTCCAAGTTCACCGTTATCATTTTCAAACCTGGTTTTAAAACTATAAGGCATTTTAATAAATGCCCCACTTTGTACAGTTAATAATCCATTACCATTGGCGCCATTACCATTCCAAATTGCATTTACTTTTCTTTTCATTTTATTTGATTTAGACATTACAATTTAACAAAACTCTGAATATGCAATATCTTAAAAAAGAGTTTTCTTCATGAGCTTGATGAAGATGAGTTGGTTAAGAAATTAAATAATACGAAAACCCCATTGTAATACAAATAATAAATACAATAACTCTATCTTTAATTTTTTCAGAATATTTCGTGAGATACTTTTCATTTATAATATCCTGAATAGTTTGAGCACCAGCCATAATTAAAAATCCAAAGAATAAGAATTCCTTATTGAGAAGGGATATTTTTTTTAACATAAATTCATCCAAAACAAAAAGTAAAGTGAAAGTTATCCATGTAAAGAAACCAAGCAAACCTAAATATTTTTTAAACCATTCTCTCATTATTCAAAGTGCTCTTACTTTAAAAGAAATTCATAAACTATTATGGTTATAAAAATACCACCTACAATAAAAAGTATTCTAAAACCCTCTAATCCAAGTTTTTTTAAAAACCAGTAATTTATTTTGAACCTGGCTGGTATAGCTCTGTCTAGCCACTTTTTTTCAAAGGTTACTTTATTGTTTTCCATTTTAATTAAGTTTTAGTTTATATGTGAAATCTACAAAGAAGTTTAAGAACTTAAATTAAATAATATTCCGATTAATTAATTGGCTTTATTTTAGATTAATTTCAATTACGCCAGCAGAACCTCTAAAACCATATTTTTCTGTTTCCATAGGTTTTCGTAAAAAAGTGACTTTCTCTATATCATAAATATTAATATCCTCTGGAATATTTACACCAAGAATTACTCCATTAACAACCCAAATTACATAGTTATTCCCAGTAGCGAATAAGGTGCCGGTATTAATCAATGCTTTTCCATCTCTAAAAATTATATTGGCACCTAAAACTGGTCTTATGGCATCCCAAAGATTTGAAGCATTATAATTGATAGACCTACTATTTCTTGGTTTTTTTTTCTTTTCGACTAATTCAATTTTTTGATTAATAGCATTCTCCTGTGAAGATTTTTCAAGTTTTTTTTTCTGTCCGAAGGATACACAAGAAATAAGAAGTAATAATAAAAACTTTTTTTTCATTTTTTTGGTATATGGCTTATTAAATATACCTAAAATTTGATAGAATAAAATTTTATTTTTTCAGGACTTAATTAAAAATACTTTTTTTTAACAAAAAATTAGGAAGGGTTTAAATGCTAGATAATGTATTAGTTGTAATACAAATCATCTTCATTTTGTGTTAAGTTAATATTTAAGTTACCCCTGCTATTTACAAGCAGGGGTTTTTTATCTCCAGTTAACTTTAATTAAGAGCTAAAACCGAATTAGCAGTATTTTTCACATTAAAAACCTTCGCAATCACTTGAAATATAACCGGGAGTAGTCATATTCATGTTATTATCGTCATCTTCCTTTTCGCAACATGCAAATAATAGTGTTATTGTTGCTATTAACAGAATTCTTTTCATACGTTAAAATTACAAAACCCCCAACTAGAAATTAAACAAATGTGCCGCCATTTTATTTATTTTTTTTTGAAGAAGGACAGCTACCCCATATAGGTTTATTAATCTCAAATAAGGCGGATCCTTGTGCGAAATCCGAGGGTTCTTGAGGGATCTTGTCTACACACCATTCTGATAAATCCTGATTGAATGCAGAAGCATTCTTGAACATAAATGCCATTGCTATCACTTTAGATGTATCCCACTTGGATATATCACTATTGAATTGCGCTGATTCTCTAAACATCCCATTCATAGAGTTTACTTTAGATGTGTCCCAATCACTTAATTCACTATTAAATGATTTGGCGCCATGAAACATTCCTGTTGCTAATTCAAGGTTTGAAGTATTCCAAGAGTTAATCGGTTGATTAAAGGCAATCGCATGGTAAAACATATAAGACATATAAATTACATTTGAGGTATTCCATGAGCTAATATCTTGATTAAAAGAATCTGTTTCGCTAAACATCTCGGTCATATTTTCAACATTTGAAGTGTCCCAAAATTCAATATTCTTATTAAATAAAGTAGCTTTTTTAAACATTGCGTACGTGCTTTTTACTTTTCCTAAATCCCAATTTCCAATATTTTGGTTAAATTCTGATGCATTAAAAAACATTTTATCCATTTGAACAACATTTGATGTATCCCAAAAGTTTATATCTAAATTAAAAGTGGTGTTATTACTAAATAAGCCTCTCATATCAGTTACATGAGTTGTGCATAAGTTTATGTTATTATTCAAAAGCTCAACTTTGATCGACTCATTATCTACTACAGTATATTCAACTTGATTTATTATTTCTTTTAAACCGATCGAAGCCTCAGGGCATTTACATGTTAAGTCTTCAAAATAAATAATAGTATTTCTTATTTCATTTACAATTATTGTTCTTGAAATTGAACTAGTATTCCCTGCGGTATCTGTAATTTCATAAATTAGGCTATATTCTCCTGCAATGGATGTATTTAACTCACCTGAAATATTAATTGATGATGTTATGTCTCCGTCTTCTAAATCATCTGCAACCGCACCAGGGTCATTGAATGTATCTTCAATTTGAATATTCATTGTAGATGAGCCCACTAGTGTAATCGTTGGAAATTCATTTTTTTCAGGAATAAAAATTGCTTCAAGAGTAATATCTGATTCAATTTTAATATCTATAATGCTGGAGACTAATCCATTAGACCATTCTAAAAAAACAAATCCACTATTTGGTGTAGCTTCTAATGTAATGATTTCACCAAAGGAATATTTACCTCCTGTTGAATCTATATTACCGCCCTCAGATTTAATTATTGTAAGTGTATATTCAACTAAGTTTTCTTCGATGATATCAAAATATCGGTTAAAGCAACTACTAAAAAAAATAAAAATAAAAATGTAAATAAGTTTTTTCATGATTATATAAAATCAAACAAATCTATTTTGATAAAATTCAAGTATAACTCTTTAACGATTTTTTAAGTCTTCATAAATTTTCAATGCATAAATATTGATCTTTAAATAGAGACTCTCTAATAATAAAATTAAAAATATTTTAAATTCATGAATATATCCCTAGAAAGTTGAAATGGTTGGAAGGAATTTATAGAATGAAAAATTAAAAAAGTGGGAAATTAGAAATAGAGGATTTCTATCAAACATATTCAATCATCATAACCTCATTCCCACTTTACCATCAAAATGGTATTCAAGCTCGNNAAATTTAATTAATAATCAATTAAATTTAGTATTGATAGATTATTAAATCTTATTCTGTTATTTGAATTTCTTATTGTTTTCTAATACCTTATTTTGATAAAGTTCAAAAACTAACTTTTCAGTTCTAACTTATTCGCCCAATTTTTTAATTGAATTTTATTTATCGTGAATTGCTAATAACACTTTTAATTATATCACTCCATACATCATACCCATTGTCATTAAGATGCCCACCATCATAGGTCAACTCCGATTTAAGAAATCCTTCAGAGTCAACAAAGAATGAATGTAAATCAATATATTTAAAATTCCATTTATTTTGCTTCTTTATTAAAAAACTGTTGATTTTATTTATTGACTTTTCAAAAAAACCATCCCTTGTAAAGTGTCTTGTAGGTAATATACTTTGAACATAAACGATTGTCTTTGGAGAACCAATATTTATAGTTTCCACAATTTTTAAAATATTTTTTTCTATATACTTAATTGAAGGGACTCCAGATTTAATACGAAAACTCCATAAATCATTGTGACCAATAAGAATAAAAACCTTTTTAGGTTTATAAAAAATAATTTCCTTTAACCTTTGAAGAACACCATCAGTTATATCTCCACTAATTCCTCTGTTACTTACACCTTCCATATTAATTCTTTTACCCCAGTCTTCACCTCCTTCAGTTATACTGTTACCTAAAAAAACAATGCCTCCTTTTGTTATTGGAGTTTTTTTGAACTCCAATATTCTTTCCGGGTAGTATTTACTTGTCCAATAATTATGATTTTTTATTAAAACATCACTTTTAGGGTATAGGTTGTCATAATTAATATCATTTTGACTGTATATTAATATAGGGACAAACAGTATAAAAGGAAGTAAATTTCTCATTGTTTTAATACTTAGATTGTTAAATATAATTCTTAAATTAAAGAACTCTGTCTTTCTTTTGATCATAATAAAAAGTATCTGAATCAAATAAAAAAACCCTCAATATATGAGGGTTAATTTCTCATTAAAATTTATAGGACTTAATTTTCTATATGTATTATTTCCAAAGTTGCACCATTATATCCTTTTCTTGATTGAATTCCCATTTCTTGCAATTTTGAGTCTAAAAATGAGTTTTCACCAAATTTGATTGGTAACCCTGTTGGATTTTTAAAAACAAAGTGAGTTAAATTCTTGTATGCGTTATCGCTTGATGATAATACTTTTGCTAATCCCCACATTCTTAAACCACCTTCATCTACTACTTTTTCCCATCTAGGCATAAAAAATTCTAATTCAAAATTTTCATAATCTTCATTTAATGCTTCCATAGGGTCTAGATTTATTACATCACCAACCTGAGGTCTATATGACGGGGTTTGATAAATACCTTGAATAACATATTGTCTCCAAGATTTTTTAACTTGATTTCCTTCGGCCATATTAAACATTTTATTGAGAGAACTTTTTGACATTTTTCTCTTATATACTTTTGAAGCATANCCNNTGTAATTATTCCAATTGTCAGAANCCNTTTGGGATTTATCTTTATAAACATTGAAAACTATATAATTTGCTATTTCTTTAGTTTTATCTATCGAGCTAAGATCTCCTCCTGATTTTCTCTTCATTACAATCCATTGCATTAAATTACCTTCT
>PAFO01000004.1 GCA_002705385.1 Flavobacteriaceae bacterium | reverse complement strand
AAGTAAATGAAATAATTGTAGTAGATAATGGTTCAAAAGATAACTCTGCTATTATCTCAAATAACCGAAATGCGACAGTCCTTTATGAGAAAAGAAAAGGATATGGATATGCATGCCTTAAGGGAATTTCATATTTAAAAAATAAACCTCCTGACATCGTTGTGTTTTTAGATGGCGACTATTCAGACTTCCCAGAAGAACTTAGTAAAATTGTAGCTCCAATTGAAAAAGGTAAAGTTAATTTCTCTTTAGGTGCACGTGTGAAATCACTTCGAGAGCCTGGTTCACTTACAGCCCAACAAATTTTTGGAAATGCTTTGGCTTGTGTATTGATGAGATTAATTTATAAAAGTAGATTTTCAGATCTTGGACCATTTCGCGCCATTTTATGGGAAACATTGCAAAGTTTGGAAATGCAGGATAAAACGTACGGATGGACAGTAGAAATGCAATTGAAAATTTTAAAAAGAAAAATAACTTATACTGAAATTCCAATACATTACCGCAAACGCATTGGAATATCTAAAGTTTCTGGAACATTAAAGGGAACGATAATGGCAGGATATAAGATTTTAGGATGGATTGGAAGTTTTTATTTTTCAGGATGGAAGTGATAACTAACCCTATAGTATTTTTTTTAGTGTATTCGGTTCTTGGGTTATACACTTTAAGTCTGATTTTAATTTTAATTTATAGTTTAACCCAATTAAATTTACTTCGTTATTTTTTGAAATATCAAAAAAAAATAATTCCCCCAAACAAAAAGGAACCTAAAAAAGGTTGGCCAAAAGTAACTGTTCAACTACCTATATATAATGAATTATATGTCATAGAACGATTATTGAAGTGTATAACAGCCTTGAAATATCCAAAAGACAAATTGCAGATTCAAGTACTGGATGATTCTACAGATGAATCTTTGAGTCTTACCAAAAAACTGGTAGCATTTTATCAAAATAAGGGAATACCAATCGAACATAATCATCGATTAAATCGAGAGGGCTTTAAGGCTGGTGCATTAAAAGAAGGATTAAAATCAGCTACTGGGACGTTTATAGCAATTTTTGATTCTGATTTTTTACCAGATTCTGATTGGCTATTTAAAACTGTGCCTCAGTTTCAAAATCCAGCTGTGGGAGTTGTTCAAACACGTTGGGGGCACATCAATAGAGATTACTCAGTCTGGACATCAGTTCAGGCTTTTGCTTTAGATGCTCACTTTTTATTGGAACAGATTGGGCGTAACCAGCAGGAATATTTTATAAATTTTAATGGAACCGCAGGAATATGGCGTAAATCATGTATTTATGATTCCGGTAATTGGGAGGGGGACACCCTTACAGAAGATTTGGATCTAAGTTATAGAGCACAGTTAAGACAATGGAAATTTGTTTACCTTGATCAGGTGGTTACTAAAGCTGAACTTCCCGTAACCTTAAATGCTATTAGATCTCAGCAATTTAGATGGAACAAGGGAGGTGCTGAAAATTTTCAAAAAATAATTAGAAAAGTTCTAAGGTCAAAACAGTATTCACTTGGAGTTAAATTAAATGCTCTTTTTCATTTACTTAACAGTACGATGTTTTTGAATGTAATGATTATGGCTTTATTAAGTGTGCCTGTATTATTTATTAAAGCTCAATTTCAACATCTTTCTTTTCTTTTTGACTTAGGTAGTATTTTTATTTTCAGTACTCTGATTTTTTATTACTGCTATTGGTTTGTTCATAAGGCTATTTTTGGTTCTGGGATTGCNTCATTCATAAACTTCACAAAANGATTTATTTTATTTTATTGTTTGGTAATTGGTTTTTCAATTCACAACTCCGNTGCTGTTATAGANGGACATTTAGGCAAAAAAAGCCCGTTTATCAGAACTCCTAAATTCAATATNAAAGGGATAAAAAATGATTTAGATAAAAATAAATACATANAGNGGAAAACTTCCATATATACCCTAATCGAATTAATTTTTGCATTTTATTTTCTATTTGGACTCTACAGCGCCTATGATTTAAGTGCTAATGGAGAGTTTTGGTTAATCCCTTTTCATCTTTTACTCTTTATTGGCTTCAGTAGTATTTCTATATTTGGTTTGAGAAAAACCGGCTAAATGTCAAATTATTTTTTACGTTTTTTAATCCCAATTCTTATTATTGGAGCATTTTTAATTCTTTCNTATGAAATAGAACGTTCAGATACTATTGTTTTACTCAGTTTGTATTTGGGAATTTTTGTNCTGCTTTGGTATTGGATCAGAAATTANAANACTTTAGGGAGTATNTTACTCNTAGGAATTATTGCACGCTTGTGTTTTAGCTTTCACCTTCCTGAATTATCACAAGATTTCTACCGATATTTATGGGACGGNCAAGTTCAGCAGTTGGGAATGAACCCTTATTTATATACTCCTAAGAATTTAATCGATATTGTAATCTTTCCTGATGTACATTTATTATTCGATAAAATGGGTTCTTTAAGTGCTGGAAATTATTCAAATTATCCACCGGCAAGTCAATACATATTTCGGCTTGCAGCTTTTTTCAGTCAGCATCATCTTTTAGATGGAGTAGTTATCCTGAGGTTGATTTATTTTATTGGAGAACTTTTTTTGTTTTTTTTTGGTATNTCGTTNTTAAAAAAANTGAGTTTTGANCCTTTAAATATAGCTTGGTATTTTTTAAATCCTCTTGTGATTATTGAAGGTATCGGAAACTTGCATGGTGAGAGTTTGATGTGTTGTTTTATGTTGATCAGTTTATTNTTTTTGATTCAAAAAAGAGGTNTTATTGGGGGGCTTTTTATGGGAATTGCTGTTGCNATAAAATTACTNCCATTATTGATTATTCCNATATTTTATAANTATTTAGGCTGGAGAAAGTTCAGTTTATTTTGTCTTGGGATTGGNTTAAGTTCTGTTNTTTTNTGGGTTTCNTTTTGGGAGGGNAATATGGCAAGTCANTACAAGNATACAATAGATTTATGGTTTACCACTTTTGAATTTAANGGGAGTNTATANAATATTTTAAGAGCTATNGGATATNAGCTAAAGGGTTACAATATCATTNGAAAATTGGGTCAAGTAACNCCTTTTATTGTAATAGGTTTAGTTGGAATATTTACTTTTNTANGATCCAATCGAACTGCTGAATCACTTATCAAAAGTATTTTATTTTNATTAAGCTGCTATTTTTTTATCTCGACTACGGTTCATCCATGGTATATTATCAATCTTCTCTTTTTTGGAATTTTAAGTGGTTACGCTTATCCACTAGTTTGGAGTTTGACNGTCTTTTGGAGTTATAGTGCATATGGAAACTCAGGATTTGAGGTAANTACTANNATACAGTTTTTTGAATACTTATTAGTTTATGGTGTATTATTTTATGAATTAGTAAGAGGTCCTCTAGGGAAGCATTTTCAAAAACCCTACCTCTTTGAGACTTAGCTTTCTCCAATTTCCTCTTGGTAGGTCTTTTTTTGTTAGACCTCCAAAAGTTGCTCGATCCATTTNAATTACCTTCAGGCCTAGNGAATCAAAAAGTTTAGTCAAGGCAGCAGGACTTAACGAATGCACTTCAATACCAACCTCATTTTTAGATTTTCCTTCAAGGTGACTAATATTATTTATTTTAGCCTCTTTATCAAATATAATATGTCCTTTTTTTAGCTGCTTGACAATTTCAGGGGTAACATTTTTATTTAATATAACTTGATATACCATAGGAATAGATGCCGATCTACTTAGTTTTTTTCTCAAATCTTCATCATTTGTAAAAAGCAATAATCCAGTCATCGGCCTTCCCATATCTCCAACTGGAGGAATTTTTATCTTAGCAACACTTCGGATTAATTCTTGAACCGATTTTTTAATTACACCTCCTTGAGCAGTTGAAACAAATCCTTTAGGCTTATTAAGCAATACATATAAGGGAGCCGTTTTTTGAATTCTGTAACCATCAAATTTCACCTCATCCCCGGTTAATACTTTAAAACCCATTTGAGTTACTACTTTACCATTAACATGAACTAGTCCCATTTTGATGTTTTCATCTGCCTCGCGACGGGAACATAACCCCGCATTGGAAAGGTATTTATTCAATCGAATTGATTCTTCCTTCCTATTGAATTGATTCAGTTTTCTTTTTGGAGCTATTTTCTTTGATTTCATTTTAATCTAATACTAGCGAAACACTAGGGAAATACTAAAAACACCTATTAGTATCCAAAGTTTAATAAAATTATGTGTCCAAAGATACGCCTTTTGAGTTTGAGCAAACCATAGAAAGATCAAAACAAAAATTAAAAATGGGATACTTGCCCAGAAGAAATAATGTATAGATCCAAAAGGTTGTTGAATAATTAAATAGTTAGGTACATAAGTTAGTAAGATACATAGGGAAGCAATGGTTTTAGCGGTAATATGATCAAAAACTACAGGTAGTGTTTTGTACCGATGGACCCAGTCTCCTATAAAGCTTTCTAAATCTTTAATAATATCCCGAGCTAGAATCAAAAAGAAAAGATACGCTGCATGATAAAAAATAATGGTTTCAAAATTTTTGAAATACAGTGTTATGGCCCAAAAAGGAAGAATCATCAGAATAGCTGAAAAGACATTGCTAAGCCAAAAAAGTCTTTTTATGGTATTGCTATACAACCAAATTGTTAACATATAAAAAAGAAAGAATAACACCACCCATACTGAAATTACACTTGCAATTACAAAAGCTAACATATTAAGGACCAGATAGAGTATAAGTTGATGTTTTTGTGAGATCAAATGCTCAAGCATAAATTTTTTTGGTCGATTAATTTGATCCTTGGCAGAGTCATAAAAATTATTGATTATATAACCTGCGGCTGTAGTCAATGAAGAAGCACTAACAATTGCAAAAAATCTTAAGTCTAATAGTAATATGTGCCAAGGTGTTTTAGGGTCTAAAATATAACGTGCTGTTAGGTATTGCGCCAATACCAATACAATGATATTATAGCCTCGAACTAAACTAAACAAACTCAGAATTTTGAGAAGGTTATGTTGATTGGGATCCGAAACTTTCATCGAGTGTTTTAGAAATGATAAACCACTTCAAGCGGATATTGCTTTAAGGAATCTTTAGCCTTTTCAAAGTCCTGAGTAAATCCCAAGATAAATCCTCCACCACCTGAACCACAAAGTTTGAGATAATAATCATTTGTATCGATTCCTTTCTGCCACAAATTGTGGAAAGCATCAGGTATCATAGGTTGAAAATTTACTAGAACTAAGGAAGAAAGTGATTTGATGTTTTTAAACAATGAACTTATATTTCCTTTTAAAAAATCTTCCACACAATCATCAGAACATTTTATAAACTGATCGCGCATCATATTACTGAATCTCTCTTTTTTCATATTCTCCATAAACATGGAAACCATAGGTGCTGTTTTACCTGTTTTGCCACTATCTAATAAAAATACTGCCCCTTTACCTTTACTGTGTTGAGAAGGAATACCTGTAGTTTGGATATTTTCTTTTGAATTTATCAATATAGGTAAGCTTAAATAACTATTTAATGGATCTAAACCAGAAGACTTTCCATGGAAAAAAGATTCCATAAGACTAAATATATTTTTAAGATATCCCAATTTTTCTTTTGTTAAATTTTCTAAAACAGTAATCTTAAAACAAGCATATTGATCATAAATTGCAGCTACTAAAGCACCGCTACTGCCTACTCCATAACCTTGAGGAATACTACTGTCAAAATACATTTTATTAGCTAAATCTCTATCTAATTTTTCCCAATCAAAATCAATAACTGTGGAATCCAAAGTTTTTAGGTAGGCTGCAAAATCCAATAATTTCTTGTTGGAATTTTTATCAAACTCCGTATCATCAATTGGAATTTTTAGGGCTCCTCGATAAAAATTGTAAGGAATGGAAAGCCCTTTGGAATCTTTAATTATTCCATACTCCCCGAATAACAATATTTTTGCAAAAAATAAAGGTCCTCTCATATTGATTTTTTNTTTTTTGAGCTTTAAAAGTTAACTAATGATTTCATTTTCGCTAGGTAAAGAATTTAATTATTTAAAATTACACCTTTTTAGCACCGCTTCCAACTTCATCAAAAAGGTACTGACCATTTTGGCAATAAATTACCAAGTGTTCTGAAATAAAAGCACGAATATCTTTCTTTATTGATTTCGGATAAAGCAAATGTAAATTTGCTCCTGCATCCAGGGTAAAACATAACGGGGTTTGTGTCTGCTTTCTGAATTCACAAACACGATTAATTATTTCTAAGGTATTCGGTTGCATAAGAATAAAATAAGGATTCGAAGTCATCATCATTGCATGTAAAGACAATGCCTCTGTTTCAACAATTTTTATGAATTCATCTAAATCTCCAGTCTGCATGACATGAAATAGATTAGCTAAATTATTTTNCGCCTGAACAAAACGTTGATCTGAAAAAGGGTGATTGNACATCAGCTCGTGACCCTTAGAACTTGATATAGCTTTTNTTCCAGTATCAACTAAAATAATTGTGTCTTGGAAGTCAGTAAAAACTGGATGNAAGTTTTTCCCAAAAGGAATAGCATACAAATCACTACTATCAACTTGAGCTANATTTTTACCCCACAAAGTAACAGGTCCTTCTATACTTCGNGCAGCACTGCCAGAACCAAGCCTAGCTANAAAAGAAGCTTTTTGATTAAACNCAGGATNGATAATTTGAGGNAAAAGNNTTCTTTCCATATCCATAATACACATGCTTAAAGCTGCAATTGATGATGCTGAAGAAGCAATTCCACTTGAGTGTGGAAAAGAATTATTGCTGCTTATTTTTAATGAATATGCATCTATCCAAGGAACATACTTTTTTATTTGTTTAAAAAAAGATTCCAATTTTGGATAAAAATCTAATTTTAGAGCTCCTTCAAAATAAAAGTCAAATCCAAAAGAGTTTTTATCACTAGGAGTAAAAATTACTTCGGTTATTGTTACGCTTGAAGTCAATGTAAAACTTAAAGAAGGATTTTTTGGAAGCTGAGGTTCTTTTTTTCCCCAATATTTTACCAAAGCAATATTACTTGGAGCTTGCCATTTTGTAGAAAATGGTGTAGGTGAATTTGTAGTTGAGGAAATATATCTTGTATTATCCATACCATACAAATATATAGCTTACTTTCTTATTTATGCTAAAGTTGTTTCGTTGAGTTTTAAGACTAATTCTATGATTAGAATCTTGAATTTGAATTTAAAGAAAATGCTATTTTTTTGTCACCCGCTCTGGAAAGTCTGTAATGATTCCGTCAACACCCAAGTCAATCATAATATCGATTTGTTCAGGTTGATTAACAGTCCAGGTAAAGATTTTTAAGCCTGCTTTTTTAATCTTGGCTATGTTATCTTTGGTAAGCAATTTGAAATTTGGATTAATTGCCATTGCATTCAAAGATTTTGCAATAGGAATAGCATCTAGTGGGTCATCTTCTGTTAGCACCGCAATTGGAACTTCTTTATTTAAATTATAAAATACTTTAAGCTCCTCCCAATTAAAACTTGAAATCAATATCTTATCTGGTAACAAAGTTTCTTTTTTAAAGTAGGTTTGAAGTAAGGAGTCCGTTAAGAAAGCGGTATTTGATCCTTTTAGTTCAATATTTAGTAAAACTCTGCCATTAATTAAATTCAAAACCTCCTCCAAAGTGGGTATTGTAAATTCATTCAACACTTCAATCTTTCTTATTGAATCTAAATCCAATTGCTCAATATATCCAGATGAATTTGTTAATTTTTCCAAAGTCTGATCATGAAAGACAACTAACTCTCCACTCGCACAACGAAAAATATCAATCTCTACTCCATCTACTCCCAAATACAAAGCTTTATCTATAGATGGCAAAGTGTTTTCAGCTAAATGACCTTTAGCCCCTCTGTGACCTATAACTAGAATATTTTTTGATTTTGTACAGGCATTAAATATAAGGCTCATGACGAATATTATTAATGATTGTTTTATCATTTTTAAATTTTATTATTTGATCAATATCCAAAATTCCCATGGTTTCATTACATATTCATAAGAAGATGAAAGTTTTTTAATTTTAAAATCTTGAAANCTTTTAAAATTACCATCATAAGACATATTAAACTGAGCATATTCTTTACTCAGATTCGCCACTACTAGAAGTGTATCCATACCTTTTGATCTTTCAAAAGCAAAAACTTGATAATCTTTTGAAGTAGAAAGTCTCTTGAAAGAACCACCTTCAACACCACTTTCTAGTGCTAGGTGATTATTTTTAAGAGCACCTAATTGTTGTAAAAGATCCATTGTCTTTCCTCTTTTTTTAGGAAAGCTGTCTTTTTCAAAAAATTTNAATCTTTTATTTAAATCATACTCTTGACCTGAATAAATCAATGGCATTCCTGGTATTGTAAAATTCATTGCTATAAAAGCATGTGCAGCTTTNCCATAACTCTCTTCTATAGTTCCATTCCAAGAATTTTCATCATGATTAGAAACAAAATTGACCAAAATATTTTCAGAACCATAACGTCTTAAAGTTCGATTTACGTGACGTGAATAATCTATAGCATTCTTTTGACCTTGAGCTACTTCTTTAGACAAATGATGACCAGGCCAATCATAAGAAGCATTAAATTTACTAACTAAACCTAATCCACCAGGATGATAAATGTCTGTTTCGGCTAAAAGAAAAATAGGTTTGATTGNTTTCAANNCTGCAAAAGTTTTATCATAAAACTCCTGTGGAATAGCATATGCCTGATCGATNCGATAACCATCTATATTTGCCTCTTTTACCCAATATATCATTGCTTGCCTTAAATCTTCACGCATTTCCATATTGTTGAAATTTAAATCAGCTACATCTGTCCAGCCAAAAGACTTTCCGGTTCGAAAATCAATAGGATCTATAATTTCACCTTTTCTNTTTTTAACATAGTAGTCACTATGTTTTTTAATCCAAACGTGATCCCAACCAGTATGACCTANTACCCAATCTAAAATAACATACATCCCTAATTGATGCGCTTTATTTACTAGTAATTTGAAATCTTCCAAAGTACCAAACTCTGAATTTACTTTTGTATAATCAGAAACCGCATAATAACTACCTAAAGGACCTTTACTTTTAGTTGTAGAAATTGGATTAATTGGCATCAACCAAATAATTTTAACTCCCATTTTTTTTAATAGAGGAAGGTCTTCTTTAAAAGCATTAAAAGTGCCTTCGTTCGAATATTGACGTATGTTGACTTCGTAAAGTACTGCACTAGAAATGATCTCATCGGTGATTGGTTTAAAAGAAATTTTCTCAATGTTTTTTGATTCAGGTTTTCTTGCTTTTTCGGAATTATCTCTACACGAGCAGAGTATAAGACAAAACAGTAATATATTAATTGGTTTCATAATTTAATTCAAAAGTTATAGTAGTTTCAAAAGCCTTATTAAAGCTCTATATTAAAACAAAATAATCATATTAATAATAACATTACTGTTTTGTTTATTTTCCTCTAAAGGAAGTTTTAATCTTCTGGGGCTAATGTAATTTCCAAACCATCTAATTCAGGAATCAAATGAATTTGACATCCAAGTCTGCTATTCTCTTTAAAATGAAAGGCTTCTGCAAGCATTGCTTTTTCATCATCAGAACAAGGAGGTATTTTGTGTTTACTTTCTACATAACACTGGCAAGATGCACACAATGCCATCCCACCACATGTTCCCTCAACAGGAAATTCATAGGCCTTACATACTTCCATTAAATTCATTTGCATGTCTGTAGGTGCAATAAGCTCATGACGTTTACCATCACGATCATTCAAAAAAATTCGAATGTTTGTACTCATCTAGAAAATACTTTTTATGGTAGATTTTTCTGGCTCTTTTTGAGAACCATCAAAACCACTAATTCCAGTAACTGTGGTATACTTTAACACATTCCGTTTTTCTGGATGAATTCTCTTAAAAGCACTTTGACACATAAGGGTCGCTTCATGGAATCCACATAAAATAAGTTTTAATTTTCCAGGATAAGTATTTACATCCCCAATAGCATAAATACCGGGGATATTGGTCTGATAATCCAAAGTATTGTCTACTTTGATTGCATTTTTTTCAATTTCTAAACCCCAATTAGCAATAGGCCCTAGTTTTGGAGTCAATCCAAATAGTGGAATAAAATAATCACATTTCAAGTTGCTTGAGGTTTCTTTTTGAATAATATTTACACTTTCGAGCTTATTACTTCCGTTAAGTCCTGTTACTTCGGCTTGAGTAATCAAATTAATTCGTCCTTCATTTTTAAGTTCTTGAACTTTATCTACAGAATCCAATGCTCCTCTAAACTCATTTCTTCGGTGAATTAAAGTCACTGATGACGAAATATTTTCCAAAAATATAGTCCAATCCAGCGCAGAATCTCCTCCTCCAGCAATGACTACTTTTTTATCACGATAAGATTCAGGATTTTTAATTATATAACTTACGCCCTTACCTTCATACTTTTCAATATTTTTTATAGGTGGTTTTCGTGGCTCAAAAGTTCCTAAACCCCCTGCAATAGCTACCACCGGTGCTCTGTGTTGAGTCCCTTTATCTGTGGTAACGATAAAATATTTATCTTCAGTTTTTTCAATTGAAATAGCACTTTCGCCAAGGGTATAACCAGGTTGAAAAGGAGCAATTTGTTGTTCTAATTTTTTGATTAAATCCCCTGCTAGGATTTCTGGATGAGAAGGAATATCATAAATTGGTTTTTTTGGATATATCTCTGCACACTGGCCGCCAAGCATTGGTAGGGAATCTATTAAATGACATTTAAGCTTAAGCAAACCAGCCTCAAAAACAGAAAAAAGTCCAGTAGGGCCTGCTCCTATAATTAAAATATCCGTTTTAATCATTTACGCGAGGATCTATACTTTCAACTGATTCTATTTCAGGTAAGTATTTTTTTATAGTCATTTCAACTCCAGATTTAAGAGTCATTTGATTAACACTACAACCAACACAGGCTCCATGAAGTTGAACTTTAACATGCTTGTTATCCTTTAGGGATACAAAGGAAATATCACCACCGTCAGATTCCAGGAAAGGTCGTATCTCATCCAATGCTTGGTGTATTTTTTTTATGGTTTGATTTTGATTCATGATTTTATTGCTTCACATCCAACTAAGTTTGTTATTTCTACAGATTTTGTAGGGGGTAAATTCTGATTTCTTGATAGAGTTTCAGAGACTAATTTTTTTGTTATTTTATCAAATTGATTTGTTAAATTACTTTGCTGTTGAAGAACGGCAGGTCGACCCACATCGGAGGCTTCACGAATGCTTTGTACTAGGGGTAAAGCTCCAAGAAAAGGAACTTGTTTGTCTTTGGCTAAAAATTCAGCTCCTCTTTTTCCAAATATATAATATTTATTTTTAGGTAACTCTGAAGGAGTAAAATAACTCATATTTTCAATGACACCTAATACAGGAACATTAATACTATCTTGCTGGAACATGGCAATTCCTTTTTTGGCATCAGCCAGAGCTACATTCTGAGGAGTACTTACAACCACTGCTCCGTTAAGAGGCAGAGATTGTACTATGCTTAAATGAATATCACCTGTCCCAGGAGGTAAATCGATTAATAGAAAATCTAAATCCCCCCAAGCCGAATCAAAAATCATTTGATTTAAAGCTTTGGACGCCATTGGACCTCGCCATATAACTGCCTGGTTAGGTTTGGTAAAAAAACCAATTGAGAGCACTTTAACCCCAAAATTTTCAATGGGTTTCATTTTTGATTTGCCATCTACTTGTACAGAAAGTGGTCTTGATCCTTCCATATCAAACATGGTTGGAATAGAAGGACCATATATATCTGCATCTAGTATCCCCACTTTACAACCCATTTTAGAAAGAGTTACAGCTAGATTTGCTGTAATAGTTGATTTCCCGACACCTCCTTTACCTGATGATATAGCTATAATATTTTCAATTCCTTTAATTGGTTTACCCTTGATTTGCTTATTAGGCGATGGTGGACTTAAAACCTTAGTATTGATTTTTATCTTTGCTTTTTCATACACCTGTTCATGAAGAGTCTTCAAAATAGTAACCTCAAGCTTTTTTCTAGCTTGAAGACTTGGATTTTGAAGCTCAAGGTCGATATCAACCTGATCACCAAAAATCATAACATTTGAAACCAATCCTTTACTTACAATATTTTCTCCCTCTCCAGGAAGACTGATGGTTTTTAAAGACTCTATTACCGCTACTTTAGTGATCTTCATATTTATTATAAGAAATACTACAAATATACTGCTAAGGTTTTAATAAGAAAAGTTTATACTTTTTAAAAATCCTTTAAATAATGGATTGGGTCCCATAGATGTTTTTCAAAATCTTGGATTTGATTTTCGATAACTATAATCCCCTCATTTTCCAGAAGCTGTTGCATTATTTTTGCTCCTCCAAAATGATGCTTCCCTGTAAGTAATCCTTTTCTATTTACAACCCTATGTGCAGGTACATCAATAAGCGAATGAGACGCATTCATAGCCCAACCAACCATTCTAGAACTTTGAGGAGATCCTAAATATTTTGCAATAGCTCCGTAGGAAGTGACTTTACCTTCCGGAATTTGTCTAACAACATTATATACTTTAATAAAAAAAGAATTTTCCTCGGACATCTTAAGGTCTAAATTGAATAAAGGTGATAGCTTTTCCCTCTAAGAGAAACTGTTGCTCATAAAANGTCTGAATATCTACAGCTTGTTGAGGTGCATTACTATTATTGTAGATATCGTGATGAGCATAAAGAATTTCGCCTTGATTAGCCATTANACCTAGGGTNTAGCCAAATAAAAATTCACTGTCCGTCTTGAGATTAATAATACCATCAGNCTTAAGAACTCTTTTGTAATTCTTCAAAAAATCAGGATTTGTGAGTCTGTGTTTTGTTCTNTTATATTTCATTTGTGGATCAGGAAATGTGATCCAGATTTCNTCAATTTCATTTTCAGCAAAACAGAATGANATAAGTTCTATTTGAGTTCTTAAAAAACCAACATTATTAAGTCCAAATTCTAAAGCTGTTTTTGCCCCTCTCCAAAAACGAGCACCTTTAACATCAACCCCGATGTAATTTCGATTTGGACTTTTTTTTGCCAAATGAATCGCGTATTCACCTTTTCCACATCCCAGTTCTAGAACCAGAGGGTTGTCGTTATTAAAAAAATTGGTTTTCCATTTTCCTTTAAGTGAAAATTTGTCATGAGCCAATATATTTCTTTCAGGCTGAATCACATTTTCAAAAGTTTTATTTTCCTTAAATCGCTTTAATTTATTTTTACTCCCCACAAAAAATTATTTTTTTATAAAATTAGGTAATTTTATAAGTCAAGAAATATTTTATTTTAAAGTGAGTGAAAATGAAAATTCAGAGCCTACCTTTACTTTACTCTCCACAAATATTTTCTCACCATGAGCTTCTATAATATGTTTTACGATAGCAAGCCCTAGACCTGATCCTCCCTGATTGCGATTTCGGGTTTTATCTACCCTGTAAAAACGTTCAAAAAGTCTTGGCAAATGTTTGCTATCTATTCCCTCCCCGTTGTCAGCGATACGAAGGAGAATTTTATTCTCTTTCAATATTTCAATACTTACTTCAGTAACGCCCTTCTCCACACCATATTTAAGTGAGTTAATAATTAAATTAGTCAATACCTGTTGTATTCTCTCTTCATCGGCATAAACTATTACTGGTTCGGAGTATTCTTTATCAAATTTTAAAACTATCTTCTGTTTAGATGCTTGCATCTCAAGCAATTCAAATACATTTTGTACTGTCTTTATTATATCAAATGATTTCCGATCTAGGGATGCAACACCAGATTCAAATTTTGTAATTAAATCCAGATCTTTAATAATATATATTAATCTGTCAACTCCTTTTGAAGTTTGCTTCAAATATTTTTTGATAACATTTTTATCGTTAACTCCATCTAAAAGAGTCAAGATATATCCTTGCACGGTAAATAATGGTGTTTTTAGTTCATGGGCTAGGTTTCCAATAAATTCTCGTCTGTAATCTTGCTCTTTTTTCAAAAGCTCAATTTCTAAATTCTTTTCAGAATTAAGCTTTTTAATATTTGAAGTGAGTATCTCAATATCTTCTTGCTGATTGATTGAAGTAGCATAAGAGGTCGTAGGGATCAAACTTTTATAAAGCTGTTTCACTCGCGAGACTAAAAAACGCTCAAAACTCAACGAAAGAATGACATATACTAAAAAAAGAATGATGAAAAATTCAATAAGAAGGATTAAGCCAAATTCTGAAAAAGCTATATCAAAAAAGAAAAAAAAGTAAATAATATGTAAAACAATAACACTTACCGAAACCATCAACGATGAAACAAAACTTGCTTTTTTAAACTTGAAACGATCCACGAAAATTATATTTATGGTTGGACAAACCTATAGCCTACACCTTTTACGGTTTGAAAGAAGTTATCTCCAATTTTTTCTCTAAGTTTTCTTATGTGCACATCAATAGTCCGATCCCCAACCAATACATTACTTCCCCATACTTTATTCATAATATTTTCTCGTTTAAATACCTTTTCCGGATTTGATGCTAGAAGATACATTAATTCAAACTCTTTTCTTGGAATATATAATTCCTTTCCTCTGAAAATAACTTTGTACGCATCTCTATCAATTATCAAGTTTTTAAATTCCAACCTATCTCTGTCTGGCACTTTTTTCTTAAACCTACGCAATAAGCCTTTAACCTTGGAAACCAACACTTTGGGCTTTACTGGCTTGGTTACATAATCGTCTGCACCAGCATCAAAAGCGGCAATATGAGAATAGTCCTCTCCTCTTGCTGTTAAAAACATCACGATTGTTTCATTAAAACGATCATCTTGACGCAATCGACCGCAAGTCTCTATACCATCTAAATGTGGCATCATTATATCAAGAATAACGAGATGAGGAACAATTTTTTCAGCAATTTTGATAGCATCTAGACCATTGGAAGCCATACTAATCTGGTACCCTTCTTTGTCTAAATTAAAACGGATGATTTCCAGTATATCTGGTTCATCGTCAACCAATAGAATTTTAATATTTTTATTTTTCATATTCAAAAATCAAATTAATAAATTCTTATTTAAAAACACATTATCTAAAATTAATTTCCACATCTAATTTAATTTATATAATACTCCAATGAAAAAAATTCTCCCTTAATTAATTAGAAGTTGAATATTTAAATTTTGAAAGATGTCAAAAATATCCTATTAAATAATTCTCAGTCATTTGTTTTTCGATATAAGATTATATTTTCGCTCAAATTTACGTTTATTTTATATGATAATTAGATATAAAATTTAAACTAAAAATTGATTCTAATTAAAAAATCAATAAGAGTTTTAATTAATTTTATACGTATGAGAGCCTCTCTAAAATCTTTTGATAAAATAAGTAATGAAAAAGAATTTTCTTCATCTGCACTTGCCCTTTTTGAATATCAATTTGAACATAATAAAGTTTACCGTTCTTATTGTGATTTAATAAAAGTTAACCCTTCTGATGTTAAAATAATTTCTGAAATTCCATTTTTACCAATACAATTTTTTAAATCTCATCTAGTAACTTCTAATAATAGTTCACCAAAGAAATATTTTGAGTCCAGTGGGACAACTGGTCAAATTTGTTCTAAACATTATGTATTTGACTTAAGTTTATATCATAAAAGTTTTGAAAAAGGTTTTGAGCTATTTTATGGTAATATTGAAGACTATGTAATAATCGCATTATTGCCTTCATATAAAATAGAACACTCTTCATTGGTTTACATGGCAAATGAGTTGATTAAAAAAACAAATCATCCTTTAAGTGGCTTCTATTTAGATGAATGGGATCAACTAAAAAGTACCTTAGAAGAATTAGAAAGTAAAAATCAAAAAACGATTTTATTAGGGGTAAGTTTTGCCTTACTTGAAGCCATTGAAAAATATGAATGGAATCTTAACAATACTNTTATAATGGAGACNGGAGGNATGAAAGGAATGCGNAAAGAGTGGATTAGATCAGCCCTACACAGTCACCTAAAGGAAGGTTTTGGGGTGAAGTCTATACATGCAGAATATGGAATGACTGAACTTATGAGTCAGGCATACTCCAGTGCTGACGGTATTTTTTACTGCCCCCCTTGGATGCAGGTTTCAATTCGTGACCCAGAAGATCCATTTGAAACTCAGAGTTTTGGAAAAACTGGTGGTTTGAACATTATAGATCTCGCTAATGTTGACTCTTGNGCTTTTATTGCAACNCAAGATTTAGGNATTCTGCATTCANATTNTGGATTCGAAATNTTNGGACGTTTTGATCATGCCGAANTACGAGGTTGTAACCTNATGGTTGTCTAATCTTCAACCTTAAGGATAAAATATTTTTTTTTGCCACGTTGNAAAAGTATGTATTGATCTGCAATTAAATCGGTTTCACNAATAACATAATCCGAANTGATTTTTTTCTTGTTTATTGAAATTGCATTTTCTTTNAGTGCTCTTCTCGCCTCTCCATTGGACTTTAAAAATTCAGTTTCAGCTGACAATGCNGCTANNGCATCCATTCCTTTTGTNAATTGTATTCGTTTNATTTTTGANTGAGGAACTCCTTCAAACAATTCTAAAAAAGTGNCTTGATCAAGTTTCTGAAGNGCTTCACCCGTNGCTTTTCCAAAAAGAATTTGAGAGNCCTCTTGAGCCCTAGCCAACTCNTCTTCTCCATGAACCAANCGAGTCACTTCTTCTGCAATTNTTTTTTGAAGTAATCTAAGATGAGGTNNTTNTGAATGCTCTTNAATTTTCTCCNAAANCTCTTTCTCANTAAAAAAAGTNAAAATTTTAATATAGGAAAGTGCATCTTCATCAGANGTATTTAGCCAAAATTGATANAATTTATANGAGGATGTTCTTGATTTGTCAAGCCATATATTACCTTCTTCGGTTTTACCAAATTTNGAGCCATCTGCTTTTTTTACCAATGGGCANGTNATTGCGTAGGCNTTTCCACCTTCTTTTCTTCTAACTAATTCCGTTCCNGTTGTAATATTTCCCCATTGATCACTTCCCCCCATTTGAAGCTTACAGTTCATTNTTTTATANAGGTGAAGAAAATCAAATCCTTGAAGTAANTGATATGTAAATTCGGTAAATGACATTCCAACTTTAGCCTCTGAGCTCAGTCGTTTTTTAACGGATTCTTTTGCCATCATGTAATTTACCGTTANGTGTTTTCCTATATCTCTAGAAAANTCAATCAAACTATACGATTTCGTCCANTCATAATTATTAACNAATTTTGCTNGNTTAGGCACTGATGAATCAAAGTCTAAAAANTTTTCAAACTGTTTTTGAATGGCATTACAATTTTTTTCAAGNGTTTCTTGATTCAATAANTTGCGTTCATCAGATTTTCCTGACGGGTCACCTATCATTCCCGTTGCACCTCCCAATAAAACAATTGGANTATGTCCAGCTTTTTGAAAGTGAATTAAAATTATNATCTGNACTAAGCTTCCAATGTGAAGTGAATCTGCTGTGGGGTCAAAGCCTATATAGCCCTTTGTCATTTCGNTTAATAAAAATGATTCCGTTTCAGGCATGATGTCGTGAAGCAACCCACGCCATCGAAGTTCTTGAACAAAATTAGTTGGCATTAATTTTTTGAGTAAAGATAGATTTCTCTTTGGGAAACCAAAAATCAAAATCAAAAAAGTGTACTTTAGTTATTATGATATTGATTACTGGAGGAACAGGAATGGTTGGAGCTCATTTGCTTTTAGCCTGTGCAAAAAGGAATCTTCCTACACTTGCTATATTTCGTTCAAAAAAAAATATTGAAAAAGTATCAGCCCTTTTCAAGCTTCTCGCCCCTGGAAATCCAGAATATTTTAATCTTATTGAATGGCAGAAAGCAGATCTTAATGATATAGTAAAACTTGATAAAATTTTTAAAAAAATTAAATTTGTTTACCATTGTGCTGCAAAAGTTTCATATGCACAATACCACAGTGAAAAACTTATCAAAACGAATATTGAAGGTACTGCAAATACAATTAACTTAGCTTTAAAACATAACATAAAAAAATTTGTTTTTGTAAGTTCTATTGCGTCACTTGGAGCAGAATCTTCTATCTCTATTGTAAACGAAGATCATTCCTGGAATTCCAATGAACTTCATACGCCTTATGCCTACTCTAAATACGGTGCTGAACTTGAGGTTTGGAGGGGGGCTCAGGAAGGTTTAAATGTTGTAATTGTAAATCCTGGAGTTATCTTAGGTAGTCATTTTTGGGAACGAAGTAGCGGGATTCTTATCAAAAAAATATCAAAAGGAATGCTATTTTACCCTACAGGAAATATTGCAATTGTAGCTCTAGAAGATGTTGTAAAAATACTTATAGAGCTGATGGAATCATCCATTAAAAATGAACGTTTTATTTTGGTTTCCAAAAATCTAAAATACAAGAATTTAATTGAAAAAATAGCAATTGAGTTAAACTCAAAAAAGCCATTTTTTGCTTTATCAAAGCCACTACTTCACTTACTACTTATAATTGATAAAATTGGTTATGCATTAGGACTTAAAAAAAATTTTTTTAATCGAGCTACCATAAAAAGTTTATGTAGTAAACAACAATATGATGGTACTAAAATAGAACGAATACTTAACTTTAATTATCAAGATACAGAACTAACCTTTAAAAAAATTAAAGAGGACTTAAAAGCTAGTTTTTAATTTATTTTTGATTTTTTTCAAGCAAATCGAAGCTGTCTTTAGTTTTCTTCATTTTTTCTAAAACACGGCTATAGATTCTATGATAAACCCTAGGGAATTTGGCATAATATTGATCACTTTTAGCTAACTGTAAACTGTCAACACCATACTTTAAAAATATGTAAGGTTTTCCATAAATTTGCTCAAAATCTTTGTTTCTAGATTTAAAAGTGCTCATTGCATCCAGAATACTAATTTCATATAATACATTTACCATAAGAGATTCACTAATGAGATTATCTGGTTTCTCTACTGATCCTGTAGAGCTGCATGAATCAAAAATACTCACTAAGATAAGCACAAATAAAAAGATGTATAATCTCATGTTCTATCAAAAGTTAATTCCATTGCTGCTGAATCGGAATGAACTATCCCGTCCTTATAGACCCATTGACCATTAAGTAATGTGCGTTCCACAGCTCCCTTAAACTGAGTTCCTTCAAAAGGAGACCATCCGCATTGGTATAACAAATCATCTTTTACAACTTCAAATGTTTTATCAATATCAAGTACAACTAAATCTGCAAAATACCCCTCTCTTAAAAAGCCTCGATCTTTTACATCAAAAAGTATAGCTGGATTGTGACACGCCTTTTGTACAATTTTTTCTAATGTTATTTTTCCTTTGTGAAAAGCAGTAAGTAAAGCTGGTAAAGCATGCTGAACTAATGGTCCTCCAGATGGTGCTTTTAAATAAGGCTGATTTTTTTCCAGCTCAGTGTGCGGTGCATGATCGGTAGCCAAAATATCGAGTAAATCATTATTTAGCGCATCCCAAAGAGCGGTTCTATCTGCTTTGGTTTTTACAGCTGGATTCCATTTAATTCGAGTTCCTTTTTCAAGGTAGTCATCAGAAGAAAACCAAAGATGATGAGTACAAACTTCAGCAGTAATTTTCTTTTCTTCCAGCGGAATATCATTTCTAAATAACCCCAATTCTCTTTCGGTAGAAACGTGAAAGACATGTAGTCTAGCTCCTGTTTCTTTAGCTAATGCTACTGCTTTTGAAGAGGAGAGATAGCATGCTTCTTCACTTCTTATAATATGATGTTCAGAAATGGGAATTTCATTCCCATATTTTTGTTGAGCTGCTTCGAGATTTTTTTGGATAGTCCACTCATCTTCACAATGAACTGCAATAACCAATTTTGTTCTGCTAAAGATTGATTTTAAGACCTCAGGATTATCGACCAACATGTTTCCTGTAGAGGATCCTAAAAAAAGTTTTAGAGCAGGTACACGCTTGGTATCTANTGNTAAAATTTCATCTAGATTATCGTTAGTCCCTCCAAACATGAATGCATAATTAGCATANGAAGTTGCTGCTGCTCTTTTGTTTTTTTCCTCCCATTCNATTTTTGTNGTAGTTTGTGGCTNTGTATTNGGCATTTCTAAAAAAGAAGTTATACCTCCTGCTAATGCTGCCTTTGANTCTGTCTCAATACAGGCTTTNTACGTCAACCCTGGTTCTCTAAAATGAACCTGATCATCAATAAGACCAGGAATTATATATTTCCCTTCTGCATCAAAAACTTCCATNTCTGAAGATGATGTTATTTTTGTNGCAATTTTTTNAATTCGATNNCCATGNATGAGTAGATCAAAATCAAAAATCTGATTATCATTNACCACTTTTGCGTTTNTGATTAATATTTTTGAAAAAGTCATNGGAANCTCCTTTTATAAATNCGTAAAAATAAAACTCCAAAAAGTGCNTCCCAAANAATACTNCCNTTCATTTTAGACTTACCCTTTGNGCGATTTGNAAAAATAATTGGGTGTTCTACCAATTTAAATTTTTTAAGCCATGANTTGTATTTGAGTTCNATTTGAAAGGCATATCCTACAAATTTAACTTGATCTAAGTCGATAGATTCCAGCACATTCCTCNTATAGCCAACAAATCCTGCTGTGGAATCTTTTATAGGCATGCCAGTAATCAATCTGACNTAAACAGATGCAAAATAAGACAATAACACCCTNCTTAAAGGCCAATTGACNACATTGACTCCTTTTATGTACCGNGAACCGATAANTAAGTCAGTATCANGTTGTAAAAGAGACAACATCGGAATAAGCTCTTTAGGATTATGAGATAAGTCTGCATCCATTTCAAAAATGTATTCATAATCTCTNCTAAGGGCCCATTTAAAACCNTNAATATANGCTGTTCCTAGTCCTTTTTTATCAGCTCTAGACTCAAGAAATAAACGTTTTGGAAAGGTTTTCATAATCTGNATAACTCTGTNCGCTGTTCCATCAGGTGACTGATCGTCAACCACCAGGACATNAAGAGGCAAATCGTTTTCAAATATCATTTCAATTAATGACTCAATATTTTCAATTTCATTGTAGGTTGGGACGATTATTAANGTGTTTTTCATATNTCTAAGGTAAAAGTAGGAAATGTATACACAACATATCATCCTAGATACTACAATAATTTTTTATAAAACCTTTAATTTTGNCCCATGGGAGATTGGATATACAGACCTGANCNAGAGNCAGATTGGATNAGTTTGATNTTTTTATTCANTTTAGTTATCATNTTAATTCTTTATAAACTTGANTCAAATCGTCTAAAAAGCCTAATTAAAATTTTTAANCTAAGAATTTATTTAGGAAAATACAGTAACGAAAAAGAACTCAATTTTTTTTCCTATTTCAATACCNTNAGTTTTTTCATNATAATATTTGCTTTATCGCTTATTTATTTTTCATTCTTATCACATNATTTNATTCNNATAAATAANCATNTTGAATATTATTACNTTNTGTTGGNNATTTTTATTGTTTTCTTTTNTAGGTANTTATTAATACAATTTATCTCTAATAAGTTAGGATTTNAGAAAANCATCAAATTGGTTTTTTACAAAAACTTTAGCTTAGCAACACAAATTTCAATTATTATNATTGGTTTAGTTTTTTTATGGAATTACAGTANTCTTCCATTAA
The DNA here is from genome assembly GCA_002705385.1 of Flavobacteriaceae bacterium. Taxonomy (GTDB): domain Bacteria; phylum Bacteroidota; class Bacteroidia; order Flavobacteriales; family Flavobacteriaceae; genus MS024-2A. Next base: position 27,905 of record PAFO01000004.1, on the reverse strand, counting down.
TTTTCATTGAATCTATTTTGGTNCTAATNTATTTATACTGGATTATAAATCAGTTTGNTATATTTTTTTCGTTTTTTNAATCTCGTTCAGAAGATCTTATATATATAATTCTGTATCTTTGCGCATTCAAATTAGCGCCTTGGATTTGGATCTATATTTTATTAGTTGAAACAAAATTGTAATTGAACCTANCTATGAAAGTGAAAACTATTTTAGTTTCTCAGCCTGAGCCATCCTCNGAAAAATCTCCCTANAGTAGACTTNGTGANAAACATAAATTAACTATTAATTTTAGACCATTTATTCATGTACAGGGCCTTAATGCTAAGGATGTTAGNCAGCAAAAAATTGACTTTAATAATTTTCAAAATATTATTCTTACAAGCAGGAATGCTGTGGATCATTTTTTTCGATTATGTAAAGAAATGCGATATACAGTACCAGGTACCACTAAATACTTTTGTCAATCTGAGGCAGTTGCTTTCTATCTCCAAAAGTATGTGGTCTATCGTAAAAGAAAAATTTATGTCGGCCAAAGAAATATTAAAGACTTAGAAGTTACTTTTAAAAAGTTTAGCAAAGAAACCTATCTATTCCCCACAGCAGATCATTTAAAACCAGAAATTCCAGAATTTTTGGAAAAAATTAATATTGAATGGAAACGTGCAATATTATTTCATACAGTAGTAAGTGATTTATCAGATCTTAGAGATGTTTATTATGATATTCTCGTATTTTTCAGTCCGTCAGGAATAGAATCTTTATTCAAAAACTTCCCTGACTTTGAACAAAACAAAACACGCATTGCTGTTTATGGAAATTCTACAATGAAAGCTGCTGAGGAAGCAGGTCTAAAAATAAATATTAAAGCACCCACACATGAAACCCCTTCAATGACAATGGCAATTGAAAAATATATCCAAAAAGTAAATAAGTAACTATTTTCTTATCATAAAGGCCAATGTAGTCAAAATCCATCCAATAATTAAGGAAGCACCTCCCAAAGGCGTCATTGGCCCAAGCCATGCTAAAGAAAAAGAAATTTGACTTTTAAACGACAATATAAAAATACTTCCTGAAAAAGCGATTGTCCCCCAAAATATAAGATAAAATACAATTTTTTTTATTTTAGAGGTAATAAAATCGACACCTGAAAGGATTAGCATTCCCAAACCGTTATAAATTAAATACGTCAAGCCTACTTCAAAGCTACTTAATGATTCAGAATTGAGTATTTTTTTAAAATAATGACTAGCCAAGGCACCAAGTACAATACCTAAAGTGATAAACAAACTTCCAAAAAAACGCATTTTTATTTTCATTGAAATGAACTATTTATTTAAATTTAAAAATAAAAATAGAATTTGAGCTTTAATTTTTAAACTAAAAAATGAAAATATCCGAACAAATTATAAAAATTGATGGGATTGATAAAATCATTCTTAAACTCTTGATTAAAGATGCTCGTACCCCTATAGTGATAATATCTAAAGCGACTGGAATTTCAGGAGCTGCGGTACATCAACGCCTAAAAAAAATGGAAAAAGCGGAGGTAATTTCAGGCTCTCAAATTATTTTAAATCCCAAGATTCTTGGGTATAAAACCATGGCATTTATAGGGATTTATCTGGATAAAGCGATTCGAAATACTGAAGCTGTAAAGCAACTAGAAGAGATCGACGAAGTTATTGAATGTCATTATACTACAGGGAATTGGAGTATTTTCGTAAAGCTNCTTTGNAAAGANAATGAACACCTAATGGAGCTACTCAATAAGAAAATACAATCGGTAGAAGGTGTNTCTAGANCNGAAACATTCATNTCTCTTCAACAGCAACTTAACCGTCAAATCAGCTTATAATTANCTTCTTCTTCCCCCAAATACTTGNAAAGCAAAATANGCTAANGTTGCAAGAGATCCTATNGCAGCAACCACNTATGTNCTAGCAGCCCATTTTAANGCATCTTGAGCNNCNGCTAATTCNTCTCCTGAAACCATATTTTTNCGCTNTAACCACTNNAGTGCTCGATTACTAGCATCGTANTCTACAGGNAGAGTAATCAAACTAAAAAGGGTTCCAAGCCCAAANAGTCCAACACCTNTAGCTGCAATTNTAAAACCATGAGGAACGATTTGCATCAAAACNAAACCTCCAATTATAACAAACATGGAGAGTCTNGAAGNNACNCCTACCATCGGAACTAAACTAGAACGGATTTTTAACCATTCATACCCTTGGGCGTGTTGAACGGCATGACCACACTCATGGGCAGCAACNGCAGCNGCNGCAGCNTTACGTTGGTTATAGACNGACTCACTTAAATTTACCGTNTTANTTTGAGGGTCNTANTGATCGGTTAAGNAACCANGAACTGAAATNACTTTTACACCGCGAATACCATGATCATTTAACATCTNTTCCACAATCTCTTTCCCTGACATTCCATTGCGCAATTGCTTTTGTGAATAGATTTTAAATTTTCGCTTGAGGGTATTACTGACCCAAACACTCACTAAAGAAATAGCAATAATAATTAAATAGTACTTACTCATATTTTTTTGAATAAAATTAAGCTAATTCGATTATATAAAAAGGATAACAATAAAATTTAACAGTTTTAAAAGGTAATTTTATCAATACACAATATTGATAATTTTGTTAGGGATAATAATCCACTTTTTTGGTGTTTTCCCATCCAAATAATCTGCTGCTCTTTTATCTTGCAAAACCGCTTTCTTAATTGCTGAATTATCAAGATCTATTGAGAGCTCAAGGGTAAAACGCATTTTTCCATTGAAAGAAACCGGATAATTTTTAGTGTCCTCTATAAGATATGATTCGTCGGCAATTGGAAAATCAACTTGATCAATCGTATTTCGATTCCCAAGCTTTTCCCATATCTCAGAAGCTAAATGTGGTGCAAAAGGAGAAAGCAATAGGGTAAGTGGACTCAGTATCGCCCTGCTATGGCAGTTTAAAGAAGTTAATTCATTAACACAAATCATTAATCCGCTGACACAGGTATTGAAAGAAAAATGTTCAATATCGTAAGTTATTTTTTTGATGGTCTCATGAAGAATTTTTAATTCTTTTTTATTTGGTTGCTCATCATGAACAATTATGTCATTTCCTTCATGAAACAAACGCCAATACTTTTTAAGAAAATTATGAACTCCAGAAATTCCGGAGGTATTCCATGGTTTAGACTGTTCAATGGGACCTAAAAACATCTCGTACATTCTCAGTGTATCAGCTCCGTATTGCTCACAAATTTCATCTGGATTGATGACATTGTATTTTGACTTAGACATTTTTTCCACCTCCCTACCCACNTTAAAANCTCCATTNTTNANTTTAAAATCAGCATTTTCAAATTGAGGTTGCCATTTTCTGACACTNTCTANATCTAATTCATCTGNANTGTTNACTAAATTAACATCAACNCGAATGGGCTCAAGTTTTTCAGANTCATGAATAAGCTCTTTAGATATGTATGNTTGAGTTCCNGGTTTGCGATACACAAATGCAGAGTTTCCTAGAATCATCCCCTGGTTGATTAGTTTTTTGGCATACTCCTCNACTGGTAATAAATTAATATCAAATANAAATTTTTGCCAAAAACGNGAGTACAATAAATGTCCTGTAGCGTGTTCGCTTCCGCCNANATACAAATCTACTTCCCNCCAATATNGAGCCGCNTCNTTTCCGACAAAAGCGTCGGAATTATGGGCATCCATATAACGGTAGAAATACCATGAACTTCCAGCCCACCCTGGCATTGTATTTAGCTCCAACGGGAAAATTGTTTGGTTATCAATTAGTTTATTCTCAACAACTTTTTCTTTCTGGGTATCCCAAGCCCAAGTCACAGCATTACCAAGAGGTGGAGCACCTTCTGTAGTGGGTAAATAGTTTTCTACTTCGGGGAGGTTAAGAGGNAAATGTTTTAATTTAAGGGGTTGAGGAAGTTTATCTTTGTAATAAATAGGGATGGGTTCTCCCCAATAGCGTTGTCTACTAAAAATAGCATCTCGAAGTCGATAGTTGATTGTTCCTTCACCACTACCCTGCAATTCTAACTCTTGAATGACCATCTTCATGGCTTCTTTATGAGAAAGTCCTGATAAAAAATCAGAGTTATCTATAANAGANNTTCCCTTATCTGTAAAGGCTTCCNTTTCAATGGAAACNTNTTTAAAAATATTTTTAATTGGNATGTCAAAATGNTTAGCAAAATCGAAATCTCGCTGATCACCACANGGNACAGCCATTACGGCACCAGTNCCGTAGTCAGCCAAAACATAATCTCCAATCCAAATTGGAATACGTTCTTGAGTAAANGGATGCAAAACATAACTCCCTGTAAATACACCTGTACACGACTTAACNTCTGCCATTCGCTCACGTTGAGTNCGCTTTTGAGTTTCATCTATATAAGCAGCAACNACTNCTTTTTGATNAGGATGGGTTATCTCNTGAACCAAATCCAACTCTGGNGCAAGTGTCATAAAAGTTACACCAAATATAGTGTCGGGTCGTGTGGTGAATACTTCGATTTTCTTTTCATGNCCTTCAATCTGAAATAATACTTTTGCTCCTATTGACTTTCCAATCCAGTTTCTCTGCATTTCTTTGAGTGATTCTGGCCAGTCAATTTTTTCAAGTCCTTTGAGCAATCGCTCTGCATATGCTCCAATCCGCATACTCCACTGCTTCATTTTTTTCTTAGTTACTTGGTATCCTCCTCGATCAGAAACTCCATTGATAATTTCATCATTTGCAAGTACTGTCCCTAAATCTGCACACCAATTAACTTCTGTTTCAGAAAGGTAGGCCAGTCGGTAATTCAACAACAAATCTTGCTGCTCATTCTCTGAAAACACATTCCATTCAACATATGTAAATTGAGGAGTATCAAAACTACAAACTGCATCTAAAGACTCATTACCATTTTTCTCAAAATATTCAATAAGTTCTCTTATGGGTTTTGCTTTGTTCGAAATATTACAATAATAATGGTCGAATAGGAGCAAAAAAATCCATTGGGTCCATTTATAGAAATCGGGTTCTGATGTTCTCACTTCTCTACTCCAGTCAAATGAGAAACCCATCTGATCTAGTTGCTGACGATAACGATTGATGTTTTCCTGAGTAGTTTTGGCTGGATGTTGACCAGTTTGAATAGCGTATTGTTCCGCTGGCAGTCCAAAGGAGTCATATCCTTGGGGGTGTAAAACGTTAAACCCCTTATGTCTTTTGTATCTTGAATATATATCACTTGCAATATAACCAAGAGGATGTCCTACATGTAATCCTGATCCAGAAGGGTAGGGAAACATATCTAAAATGTAATATTTTGGTTTTTTAGAATAGCTGTCAGCTCTAAACGTCTTTTTCTTTGCCCAGCGGACTTGCCATTTTTTTTCAATATTTTTAAAGTCGTATACCACGTTTTTTATAATTGAAGAATCTAGGAAGGCACAAAAATACGCTTATTGATTGAATGTCAAAAAAGGAAAAGAATATTTTATCACCGTTGTGATCTACTAATTCTTTGCTATTTTTACAGAAATAAAAATTTTGGTAAACAGTTTTCAAGAAAAGTTTCAAAAAAGGAGGGTATTGACAGGCTACTTATCAGTATTAATTAGTATAAGTTTAGTTTTATTTTTTGTTGGAATTTTAGGGTTATTTTTATTAAATACGCNCAATGTNGCCTCTTACTTTAAAGAGCAAATTGTAATGACTGTCTTTCTAAAAGAAACTGCNAAAGATATTGAAATAACTCAATTGCAGAAAAAAATTCAATNTCNACCTGCTACTAAAGAAGTTAATTTTATTTCAAAGGAAGATGCCGCNGCTCAGTATGCTNTAGATATNGGTGAAGATTTTTTAGAATTTTTGGGTTANAATCCACTTCTNAACTCCATTGATATCTATTTTAATGCAACTTATGTAAACACAGTAAGCCTNATTGAAACTCAAAGNGAATTAGAGGCTGCTAATTTTGTNAATGAAGTAATCTTTGATCAACCATTAGTTACCCTNTTGGATGAAAACATTCTTAAAGTTTCTTANATTCTTATNCTAACCACCATAATATTTATCGTAATTTCGTTATTNTTGATTAATAGTTCTATCCGACTCTCTATCTATTCTAAACGATTTATAATTAAAACCATGCAATTGGTTGGAGCAACCAAATCATTCATAAGAAAACCATTTATCTGGATTCATTTACGTTTGGGAATATTAAGTTCATTTATTGCACTTACAGCATTAACTTTAATCTTGTTAGAAGTTAATAATCGATTTCCTGAACTTAAAATGTTTGAACAGCCAATGGAACTTGCTATAGTTTTTGGTGGAGTTTTATTTTTGGGTGTAGGAATTACATGGATTAGTACTTTTTTTGCGACTCAACGCTATCTAAATTTAAAATCAGACGCTATTTATTAATCCACTCTTCATGAAAAAAGATACAGGTCCTAAAAAATTCTTATTCGAAAAAAGAAATTACCGTTTCCTCTTTTTATCTCTCTTAGTTATATCACTAGGATTTATTCTCATGTCAGGTGGTGGAAGTGAGGATCCTAATTATTTCAATGAAGAAATTTTTAATTTNCAACGTATTCGTTTAGCTCCTACTTTTATTCTCANCGGTTTTGGAATNGCTATGTATTCCATTTTAACTAGAGAAACTAATAAAAAATGAGTGTGTTTGAATCCTTGATTTTAGGAATTATTCAGGGACTTACAGAGTTTTTACCGATATCGTCCAGCGGACATTTGGAACTTGGAAAAGTAATTTTTGGATNTGAAGNAATTGGTCAAGAAAGTTTNTTTTTAACACTTGTTCTCCATTTAGGNACNGCTCTCAGCACACTTGTTGTTTTCCGTAAAGATATCATGGATTTGCTNAAGGGAATATTCTCATTCAAAAAAAATGACAGTCATACATTTATGCTAAAAATTATCATTTCCATGATACCTGCTGTAATTGTTGGTTTATTTTTTGAAAAACAAATTTCAGTTTTGTTTGATAAAAATTTATTTTTGGTTGGGAGTATGTTAGTATTGACAGGTATTATTCTATTTTGGGCTGAAAGAATTCCGAAAACCACTGGAGAAGTATCCAATCAGAAAGCATTATTTTTAGGGCTTATTCAGGCTATTGCAATACTTCCAGGTATTTCAAGAAGTGGATCTACTATTGCTGGAGCATTAATTCTTGGTATAGATCGTGAGAAAGCAGCTCGGTTCTCATTTTTAATGGTTCTGCCTTTAATTTTTGGCAGTACAGCTAAATCTTTACTTGACTTTAAAGGTGTGCCAGAACAATTCGAAACAACACCAATTGTCTTAGGGTTTTTGGCTTCATTTATTACCGGTATCTTTGCTTGTAAATGGATGATTGGTCTTGTTAAAAAAAGTCAATTAATTTATTTTAGCATGTACTGTTTTATTTTAGGTGGAATTAGTTTATTTTATGGATTTTTTTAAACGATCATTTAGTACAGAATCTCTCATAAAAGGTGAGCTATTACTCATTGACAAACCCGTGGGATGGTCTTCTTTTCAAGTCGTTAATAAAATTCGTTGGCACTTAAAAAATATGACTGGTTTAAAGAAATTAAAGGTAGGGCATGCAGGAACTTTAGATCCGCTAGCAACTGGTTTACTTTTGATTTGTACTGGGGAAAAAACCAAATCTATTCAAACCTATCAAAAGCAAGAAAAAGAATATGTAGGAAAGTTATTTTTGGGAGCAACGACACTTTCTTATGACCTTGAAACCAATAGGGATTACTCTTATCCCACCGAACATATCACTCACCAACACATACTAGATATGTCTAAAAAATTTACAGGGGAAATTGAACAATATCCCCCAGTATTTTCTGCTTTAAAAAAAGAAGGAAAAAGATTATACAAATATGCTCGTGAGGGATTGAAGCCTGAGATAAAGTCACGGCATGTATTAATTTCAGAATTTAAAATTGAAAAAATTAAACTCCCAGAAATTGAGTTTTTAGTTCGTTGCAGTAAAGGAACTTACATTCGAAGTTTAGCTCATGATTTTGGGAAAGCACTTAAATCGGGAAGTCATCTAATTTCGTTAAGAAGAACAAAAATTGGTACTTTTAGTATAGAAGAATCTTATCATATGAATAGTGTTTATAATGAAAATTCACCGAAAAACATTAGCTTAAAGTTAAATTAAAAATTCAAATGAAAAAAAGTCTTGATTTTACCCAGGGGGAGATAAGTAAATTAGGATACATTTCAACTCCAGTATGCAACAGCATTGACTTACCTAAAGCAATTAAAAAGCTTAAAAAAGAAAAAAATGCNGTCNTTTTGGCNCACTTCTATCAGGACCCATNGATTCAAGAACTAGCTGATTATCTGGGGGATAGTCTCTATTTAGCTCAACAAGCAGCAAAAGTAGAAGCAGATATAATAGTATTTGCTGGTGTACATTTTATGGCTGAAACTGCCAAGATTATAAATCCTTCTAAAAAAGTTTTNCTTCCAGATCTAAAAGCAGGATGCTCATTAGCTGATTCTTGTCCNCCANNTGATTTTNCCNAATTTAAAAAACAGCATCCTAATGCGATAGTGGTAACTTATATAAATTGTTCAGCAGAAATAAAAGCGTTGAGTAATATTGTATGCACTTCTAGTAATGCAGTAAGAGTAATTGAAAGTATTCCAAAAGAGCGAGAAATTATTTTTGCTCCAGATAAAAACTTAGGACGTTATTTGATTAAAGAGACTGGTAGAGAGATGATTTTATGGGACGGTGCTTGCATTGTCCATGAAGCATTCTCATTTGAAAAAATTGTAGCACTATCAAAAGAAAATCCCAAATCTAAATTTATTGCACATCCTGAAAGCGAATCCCCAATATTAGATGTTGCACATTATGTAGGAAGTACCTCTGGACTGCTTCGCTATGTGCAAGAAGATAAATCAACAAGCTATATTGTTGCAACTGAGTCAGGTATACTCCATGAAATGCAAAAACGATGCCCAGAAAAAACNTTTATTCCNGCCCCTGTTGAAGACGATACTTGTGCGTGCAGTGAATGTGCATTTATGAAGCTTAATACCCTTGAAAAACTCTACACTTGTTTGTTTTATGAACTTCCAGAAATTCAACTGGATGCTCAATTGATAAGTAAAGCCAGAAAACCAATTGAACGAATGTTAAATTTGGGAAGATCATGACAAAAGATGTCTTGGTCATTGGTACAGGAATTTCTGGCTTGACCTATGCAATTAATGTTGCTGAAGAAAATTCCAATTTATCCATCGTTTTGATCTCAAAGAGTGATATAAACGAGGGAAATACGCGTTATGCACAAGGAGGGATCGCTGTTGTTTCAAACTTTAAAAAAGATTCTTTTAAAAAACACATAAATGATACAATAATTGCTGGAGCTGGATCTTGTGATCCAGAGGTTGTGAAATTTGTAATTGAGGAAGGACACCAAAGGGTAAACGAACTGATTGAATGGGGAGCTAAGTTTGACAAAAAAAGAAAACAATTGGATTTNGCNAAAGAAGCTGGACATTCTGAAAAACGTATTGTTCATTANAAAGACCAAACAGGGCAGCACATCCAAGANGCCTTAATCGCAAAAATNAAAACCTATCCTAATATTGAACTATTAGAGCTGCATACTCTTGTAGATTTAATNACAGATCACCACTCAAAAGAAAAAGCNAACCGTTGTTACGGNGCCTATGTCATCTCACAANAAGAAGAAAAAATTAAAAAAATTACNTCCAAAATCACNGTCTTATCTACGGGTGGAGCGGGNAGTTTATTTGCNCATTCAACAAATCCNGAAATNGCTACNGGAGATGGACTAGGNGCAGCCTACAGAGCACGCGTTTTNATGGAAGGACTCCCGTATGTACAGTTTCATCCTACTGCNCTTCACCCTAAGGTTAAAGGCCATACGTTCCTTATTACAGAAGCTGTNCGCGGAGCTGGAGGTAAATTATTTAATATGAAGGGAGAACGGTTTATGTTAAAAAATGATTCACGGGCGGAGTTGGCTCCACGGGATATAGTTGCGCGAGGAATTCAAAAAGAAATTGAAAACCAAAAAGAAGAATTTATTTGGCTTGATGGATCAGCAATTGATAAAAAACAATGGAGGGCTCATTTCCCAACAATCCTAGAAACCTGTAAAAATCTTGGAATTGAATTGCCAGAAGAACCAATACCTNTAGTNCCAGCGGCACATTATTTNTGTGGAGGAATCAAAGTTAATNAGAAAAGTGAATCNCAACTTAAAGGGCTTTATGCNATTGGAGAATGCAGTGCAACTGGACTTCATGGATCTAATCGNCTCGCTTCAAANTCATTATTAGAATCTTTAGTTTTTNCTCAAAGNGCAGCANAAGACACNATTTTGACACTTCAAGGCAAACTTCCAAATAATNCTTTTTACTCTGGTATACCACAATGGAATGGAGATGTATACTCCAACAGTATTGAAATTCAAGNAATCAAAAAATACCGTAANGAGCTTCAAGAATTGATGACAAAATATGTTGGGATTTTTAAAACTAATTATGGTTTAAAAATTGCTGAGAAGCGAATCGATCAAATTTATAAAGCAGTTAACACCATCTACAATAACAATAAGCTTACTTATGGTCTTTGTGAACTAAGAAATATGGTCAGTATTGCTTATTTGATAACAAAACAGTCTCAAGAAATTTCACAAAACCAAGGGGTCTTTTACAATCACGATTATGCCTAAAGACTACTATAAAATACATCAAACACAATTCGAGATATTTATAGACTCGGCTTTGAAAGAAGANATTGGAAGTGGAGACCACAGCAGNCTNTCCTGTATTGANCAAGAAAGCAAGAGCACAGCAGTCTTACTGACCAAACAAGAGGGAATTCTTGCAGGATTGGATTTAGCAGCTCAAATTTTTGCNCGCTATGACCCTTCNCTGAAATTTAAACCNTTTGCANTAGACGGTTCTAAAATTGAAGTTGGGTCNNATGTATTTTCNATNAGCGGAACTACCCGATCGATTTTAGCTACCGAACGACTAGTACTCAATANCNTACAAAGAATGAGCGGNATTGCTACTTTAACCCATAAACTTAGNGAGAANATAAAGCANACNNCATGTAANTTATTGGACACAAGAAAAACAACTCCCAATTTTCGTTACNCAGAAAAATGGGCNGTTCATATTGGTGGGGGNACCAATCANCGCATAGGACTTTTCGATGCNATAATGATTAAAGACAATCATATAGATTTTTGTGGNGGAATGACTCAAACATTGAAAAAAACAGCAAGCTATTTAANACAATCAGGNATTAATTTANAGGTGATNGTAGAATGTAGAAATGCTGAAGAAATAGAGCAAACCCTTCCTTTTTCATTCGTAAGTAGAATTCTTTTAGACAATCATAGTATTCCAGAATTAAAAAGTGCTTTAAAACAAATCAACCACAAAAAACCAACTGAAGCCTCTGGAAATATAAACCATGAAAATTTAGTAGCCATTGCAGAAACAGGAGTNAATTATATTTCNATGGGTGCTTTGACTTATGATGCAAAAAGTATCGATTTAAGTTTAAATGCTCTTTAAATTATATAAGAATAAAACCTGGACATTACTTGAGTTGAGATTGTTCCCCTCAGAGTCTAAAAAATTCTGCTTTAATTTTTATATTTGTTNATATATTTTCTCAATGAAATATAAAAGAATCCTTTTAAAACTTAGTGGCGAGGCACTAATGGGAGATAAAACCCACGGTATTGATCCACAAAAAATCGACAATTACGCCAAAGAAATCAAAAAAGTTTTTGACAAGGGTATGGAGATAGCTATTGTTATAGGAGGAGGAAATATATTTAGAGGTATATTAGGTGCCAGTAAAGGAATGGATCGTGTACAAGCAGATTATATGGGAATGCTAGCCACTGTAATTAATGGTTTAGCACTTCAAGGTGCTTTGGAAAACAACAATATTCCAACACGGCTTCAAACGGCAATAAAAATTGAAGCTATAGCTGAACCCTTTATAAAAAGAAAAGCAACTCGACATCTTGAAAAAGGAAGAGTCGTTATTTTTGGATCTGGTACTGGAAATCCCTATTTCACAACAGATTCTGCTGCAGTATTAAGAGCAATTGAAATTGACGCGGATGTCATACTTAAAGGAACAAGAGTAGACGGAATTTACACTGAAGACCCAGAAAAAAATAATAAGGCTACTAAATTTGACAACCTTTCTTTTGATGAAGTACTTAAAAAAGGACTTAAAATAATGGATACTACTGCCTTTACACTAAGTCAAGAAAACAAATTACCAATTATCGTTTTTGATATGAACACTCCCGGAAATTTAGACAATGTTTTACAAGGAAAAAACGTAGGAACTAGAGTTGATTTTTAAAATAAAACCCATGGAAGATGAATTGAATTTTATACTTGAAACTACGAAAGAGAGCATGGAAAACGCAATACTACATTTAGAAAAAGAAATGCTCAATATAAGAGCTGGTAAAGCAAATCCTATTATGTTATCTACAGTAAAAATTGAATATTATGGTACACCAACTCCACTTTCNCAAGTTTCAAATATAAATACTCCTGATGCAAGAACATTATCAGTTCAACCCTGGGANAAGAATCTTTTAGCAGATATTGAAAAAGCTATTCTANTTGCCAATTTAGGCTTTAATCCAATGAATAACGGAGAATCAATNATTATCAATATNCCTCCATTAACTGAAGAACGTCGTCGAGATTTGGCAAAGCTTGCAAAGGTAGAATCAGAAAATGCAAAGATTGTAATTCGATCGGCTCGAAAGGATGCTAACAATGAAATTAAAAAATCGGAGACTTCAGAAGATGTCCAAAATAATTTTGAAATTGATATTCAAAATTTAACAGATGAATTTATTCAAAAAGTTGATCACATTTTTCAATTAAAAGAAAAAGAAATTTTAACTGTATAGTATATACTTCCTTCGGACATTTACAGCTTCTAGGATTTCATGAAAAAGAAAAAAGAATCAAATGTTTGGGCCCTAGTGGCAAGATTTATTTTAAGAAACCGCTTCATTCTTCTAGCGGCTGTATTTGGTATGACTTTTTTCTGGGCAACTCAGTGGAAGTATATGCAGTTCACCTTTACCGAAGCAAATTTACTCCCAGATGACCATCCTGAAAANATTCTTTATAAATCTTTCACAGAAANCTTTGGTGAGGAAGGGAATNTAATTGTNATTGCCTTGCAAGACAGTTTNTTTTTTACTCCACAAAAAAGAAATGCTTGGCGGGAATTAAANAATAAAATTAAAGCTTTTCCCGAAATTGAAATGNTGCTATCAACNGATAATTTACAAGAGTTGATTAAGGATAAAAAAAATNAAAAATTAGTGCTTCAAGAAGTNCNTTTATCCTNAGCTACAGATTCAACTTCNATTNTAAAGTTTAAAGAAAAGNTNTTCTTAGAACTTCCTTTTTACAAAAATCTNATTTTTGATNNAGAGACNAATACACTAAGNTCTATTGTCTATATGAAATCAGAAATTGTAAATACAGCAAAACGAAAAGATTTTATTTTTGATCAATTTATCCCATTGATAGATTCCTTCGAAGAAGAAACTAACATCTGATATTCATATATCNGGAATGCCATATATNNGAACTCTTAANGCTCAAAATATTGTAGATGAAATTGGACTTTTTGTTTTGGGGGCTTCNCTTATCACCTCCTTAATTTTCTTTTTATTCTTNAGATCATTTAGNGCAACTTTTATCTCATTATTTGTTGTTNCAATTGGAGTAATGTGGGCTTTTGGAATTCTAGGATGGNTGGGTTATGAAATNACTGTNCTGACTGCTTTAATTCCCCCTTTGATAATCGTTATTGGAGTACCAAATTGTATTTTCCTTATNAATAAATATCAGCAAGAAATCGCTAAACACAATAATCAAGCNAAATCTTTACAAAGAGTCATTGTTAAAGTAGGNAATGCAACATTAATGACCAACCTAACTACAGCTTCAGGGTTTGCAACATTTATACTTACNAATAGTAAAATTCTTAAAGAGTTTGGGGTTGTTGCCTCCGTCAATATAATCTCAATCTTTATATTATCCTTACTTATTATTCCTATAACCTACAGTTTAATGGCAATCCCAAAAAAGAAACACCTTAAACATCTTAAAAATAAATCCATAGACTATTTTGTTCGATGGATGGAAGACAAGGTTAGAAAAAAAAGNGTCAATGTTTACATTTTTTCCCTAATCGGNCTAATAATTGGGATCACTGGAATATATCAAATAAGAATTTCTGGNAGTCTCATAGAAGATATGCCAAAATCTNAAGAATTTTTTCAAGATATTCTATTTTTTGATGAGAGTTTCAATGGTATTGTACCTGTTGAAATTTGGATCGATAGCAAACGGGAAAATGGTATTGTGAAACCTGCAACGCTTCAACGGATGAATCGACTTCAAAAAACTATAGAAGAAATCCCAGAGCTTGCTCCACCAATTTCTGTAGTTAATGCTGTTAAATTTGCAAAGCAAGCATATTATAATGGTAATCCTAATTATTTCTCTTTACCTACCTCTCAAGAAAACAGTTTCATCTATCCTTATCTAAAAAATGCAAATGGAAACAATCAACTGATTAATGGTTATGTAGACACATCAGGCCAATTTGGTAGAATAACCACATACATGAAAGATATTAAAACAGAACGGATGGAGAGGATAGAATCCGATCTTCGCCAAGCTATGACAAAAATTTTTCCGAAAAATAGATATGGAGCAGAGATTACAGGTAAAGCATTACTTTTTTTAAAAGGAACAAAATACCTTATCAAAAATCTTATCCTCTCTCTTAGTCTGGCCATTCTGTTAATTGCACTTTTTATGGCCTTCCTTTTTCGTTCATTTAAAATGATTATCATTTCCTTAATTCCTAATTTACTCCCACTTATTATTACGGCAGGAGTAATGGGTTTTACTGGAATTCCTCTAAAACCTTCAACAATTTTGGTGTTCAGTATTGCTTTTGGAATTTCTGTTGACGATACCATACATTTCTTAGCAAAATATCGACAGGAACTTATTTCTAATGGTTGGAAAATAAATAAAGCAGTTTTTGCCGCATTACGAGAAACTGGAATTAGCATGTTCTACACTTCTATAGTTTTATTTTTTGGTTTTTCTGTATTTATGACTTCTAATTTTGGAGGAACACAGGCATTGGGAGGTCTTGTTGCAGTTACACTTTTGATGGCAATGCTTGCAAATCTTATTTTACTCCCTTCACTTCTTATATCTTTAGAAGACAGCATCAGTAACGAAAAAGTCATTAATAAGTCAAAAATTGAAATTTTAGACTTTTAAGTATAACTTTGTCAATAGAGGCTTTTCTGAAATAAACTTATCTTTGCATTGCTGAATAAATCTATCAAAATCATTAGATTAAAATTCAATTTTGGCCTGATACAATAACTTTAATTTCAATTTAAAAGTGTGAAAAATTAAGAAATGAAACAAAAAAAGATAAAATCTATATTAGAATCGAGTGCTATTGATAAAAAATGCAGTGTTCAAGGTTGGGTAAGGACATTCCGAGCTAATCGTTTTTTAGCATTAAATGATGGTTCTACTATAGAAAATCTTCAATGTGTACTAGATTTCGAAAAACTTGATGATAGTTTACTCAAGCAGATTAATACTGGTGCAGCAATTAAGCTGAGTGGGAAATTATCGGAAAGTCAAGGTAGTGGTCAAAAAGTTGAACTACAGGTGAGTAATTTAACAATTTTGGGTTCCTCAGATCCAGAGCTCTATCCAATTCAGCCCAAAAGACACAGCCTAGAATTCCTTAGAGAAAAAGCACACTTAAGAGTAAGAACTGCAACCTTTTCTGCAGTAATGAGAATTCGTTCTGCTTTATCTTTTGCTGTACATCAGTTTTTTCAACAAGAGGGTTTCTTTTATATTAATACACCGATTATAACTGGAAATGATGCCGAAGGGGCTGGTGAAATGTTCAGGGTTTCAACATTGGATCTTAAAAACCCTCCAAAGGATGAAATAGGAAATCCTGACTTCAATAAAGATTTTTTTGGTAAAGAAACAAACCTGACAGTCTCAGGACAATTAGAGGCAGAAGCTTATGCACTTGGATTAGGTGACGTTTATACTTTTGGCCCTACATTTAGAGCTGAAAACTCCAATACTAGTAGACATTTAGCTGAATTCTGGATGATTGAACCTGAGATGGCATTTTATGACCTAAACGATAATATGGATCTGGCAGAAAAATTTATTACTAGTGTTTTAAAAAATGTTTTAAAGTCTTGTAAAAAAGACTTGAAATTTTTAGATGAACGTTTTGCTAAAGAAGAGAGTTCAAAACCTGCAAAAGAAAGAAGTTCAATGGGGCTGATTCAAAAAATTGAGTTTGTGGTAAAAAATGACTATAAACGAGTTAGTTACACTGAAGCAATTGATATTTTAAAAAATTCCAAGCCTAACAAAAAGAAAAAATTTAAATATCCAGTAAATAAATGGGGTATAGACTTACAGAGTGAACACGAAAGATTTTTAGTTGAAAAACACTTTAATTGTCCTGTTATTCTTTACGACTATCCTGCCAATATCAAAGCATTTTACATGCGCAGAAGTGATGATGGAAAAACGGTCCGAGCTATGGATATTCTTTTCCCTGGAATCGGAGAGATTGTTGGCGGATCCCAACGCGAAGAAAGATTAGAGGTTCTAAAAGAAAGAATTAAAGAAATGGATATTAATGCTGATGAACTTTGGTGGTATTTAGATCTNAGAAAGTTTGGTAGTGTGCCTCATAGNGGCTTTGGTCTTGGTTTTGAACGCTTAGTTCAATTTATAACAGGNATGGGAAACATAAGNGATGTAATTCCTTTTCCAAGGACACCTCAAAATGCTGCTTTCTAAAGATNAAANNCTAAAATATNTATCTTTATATTAATNATTACNNTATGTTAAAGCAACAGCTNCAAATAAAACTATCTCAAAAACTTTCTCCCCAGCAAATNAAGTTGATGAAGCTGATTCAGCTNTCTACACTTGATTTNGAACAAAAGATTGAGNCTGANATGGGAGAGAATCCAGCATTAGAAAGTGGTNTTGAGCCCACNAGATCTGAAAATCATGATACTGAACTTGAAGAAAATAATAAAATTGAAACAAATGAAATTGATATTGATCAATATTTGAGTGATGATGAGATTCCATCCTATAGACTTTATAGCAACAATTACAGTAATGATAATGAAGAGCGAAATATCCCACTAAGTGGAGGAATTAGTTTTCATCAAACCCTTTTACAACAAATGGGTAGTCTTATTTTAAATGAGGATGAAATGCTGATTGCTGAATTTATTATTGGGAGTATAGATGACAGCGGATATATCAGAAGGAGTGATGATGAACTAATTGATGATTTAGCTTTTACCCAAAATATTTTTACTNATAAAAATAAACTTGATAAAATCATACGTTCAGTCCAAACTCTAGACCCTCCTGGTGTAGGCGCNCGGTCTCTTCAAGAATGTCTTCAAATACAACTTGAAAAAAAGAAAAAAGACCGCCCTGAGGTAATNNATGCAATTAAAATCATNAAAGATGAATTTGAGCATTTCAGCCATAAACATTACAATAAGNTACAAGATCGAGTNGGNATTTCTAAAGAAGAACTTAAAAAAGTATTGGATTTAATAAGTCGACTGAATCCNAAGCCTGGAGGTGCNTTATCTAGTATAGTTCAAAATACTCAGATAGTTCCAGATTTTATTCTTACCATCGAAGAAGGTAAAATTGAAGTNCAATTAAACAGAAGAAATACGCCTCAGCTAAAAGTATCCAATGAATATAAAGAAATGCTAAAAGGGTATCAAGAAGGTGATAAGAAATCAAAAAATCAACAAGANGCGGTTCAATTCATAAAACAAAAACTCGATGCTGCTAAATGGTTTATTGATGCAATTCATCAAAGACATCAAACCCTTACTCTTACGATAAACNCAATTATTTCTCACCAAAAAGATTATTTNTTAAGTGGAGACGAACGTAAGCTCAAACCTATGATATTAAAAGATATTGCAGATAAGGTTAATATGGATATTTCTACTATTTCTAGAGTTGCTAANAGTAAATATATTGATACACCCTACGGNATAAAACTTTTAAAAACCTTTTTNTCCGAGGGATTAAAGAATGAANAAGGTGAAGATGTTTCATCTATTGAAATAAAAAACTTTTTAAGCCAACTTATAGCTGAAGAAAATAAAAAGAAACCAATAACAGATGAAGNNCTCTCAAAGTTAATGAAGGANAAAGGTTATATTATAGCAAGAAGAACAATTGCAAAGTACCGAGAGCAACTTGATATTCCAGTTGCACGATTGCGNAAAGAATTATAANATATAAAATATCAATCCAATTTTTAATGGATTAATTTCCAGTGGNATATTATTTGAATCCAAAAAAGTTTTTTTAAAAAAGGGNTTTAGATGGTAAGCAAAATAAAAATTCCATGTATTGTACCCAANGCTTAANTGAGCTATTGTTCCAAAATNANTAAATTCATTACTATTCTTGANCTCAAAAANTTCCTGTCGAATTTTATTGTAATAATTCCATCTTAATGATACACCGCCNTATACTCTCCAAAATGCAAAATTATCAGGAGTAGCATTNCGCCATCNTANAGTCAGCGGTAGTTCAAATGAANGCATAGAAAAAAATAGTGGAGAAGTAGACTCATCTGCTATCAAAAATTTTACTGGATTAACTTCTGATTCATCTAGATTCAAATTGGTATTGTATCGTTCAAAACTCATTCCAAGCCCTAGACCNANAGCNATCTTTCCTGANGGNATTANTGGTATATCNCTAATAANGCCCCATTGAAAGTGCCTAGACAATCCCNTAGGACTAAAATCTTCCTGATCACTTTGNAAAATCATAAATGAAGCTCCCAAATAAAATTGATCTTCACGAAAGAAAACTTCGGCATTAGTGTCCTCCTGACNCCAAGCTAAGTAAAAAGAGCCAAGTGTTATGNATATAAATAAATAGATTATTGAAACTTTCGATAAGGTAAAAGTTGAAAACATTTAAANGTTAAAATAAAAAAAAGTGTCCAAAGAGACACTTTATAATNCATTAAATGTAAAAAAACTAGTTTATATTTTGTGTATAATCACCCAAACGGGTTGTATAATTAATCTTCAAAGCACTTACTTTACGGAGTTCCTGTTTGATATCTTGAACTAGTCCCATTTTTGTATCACTATCAACTTTTAGAGCAGTGGTCAAAACATTTTGGAGTTCTTGACGTTTTGCAGCTCGTTCAGCTAAAATAAATGCCCCAACCTCTCTAACTGTAGCAAACTTATCATTTAATTGAATTTTAGCACTGGTTCCGTATTTATCTAGGTAACGACTTGAAGGCTTACCAGCATAAATATACATAACACGATCTTTTTTATCTAATTTTTGAACNTGATCTGCTGCGGGTAATTTATTCACAACCATNAGTGTGCTATCACGCATTACAGTTGCNACCATAAAGAAAAACAATANCATAAAAACAATATCTGGTAANGATGCTGTAGAAATAGCAGGTAAATCTCCTCCNTTTTTCTTTTTAAATTTTGACATANNGTATTNATTTAATTTGTTTTACTTGGTTCNGCTTCAGATAATTTTTGTGGAAACATATTCTTTACCACATCTATCTTTGGTTTTAAATCTTCTGAATCGTTAACTGAGGTTCTTGGATCATCATACTTNTTTTGAGCATCAACAAAATTTAGCCCTACNGAAGGNTACAATCTTNAAAATTCACGATTTCTTAACTCNTTATATGCTGCAACCAATTCATTTTGAATAGCTATGTAAACCTTGTAAGATGTTTCTCGATTATTTTTAAGCGAGATAATNGCTTTGTCAGGNTTATCTGANGATGATTCNTCACGTTCTCCTTGACAGTAATCACATGCCTCTTCACCAACNCCCCCTCCNTTATCTAANAAAGCGACAGCTAAGGATCTTAAATCCTTAATATCTGTAAGCTCTTCTTCAACTAATAGCTGATCGTTTTTGTTGACAACAACAGTAAAAATATTTTTTTCTCTAATNATAGGAGGNTCNACCTGATCTTCCATTGGGGGGAGTTTACGGTTTAGCCCACTATCAGTTTCAATTGTNGTAGTCACCANGAAAAAAATCAATAATAAGAAAGCAATATCCGCCATGGATCCAGCATTTACTTCTGGTGCTGATCTCTTTGCCATAATTTATCNATTAAAAAGTTTTTTTGCTCCTGACAAAACCATAGAAAGAATTGCTAGGGCTGCTAGTATATAAAACATTCGTAGTCCGGTTCCTACCCACCTAGATCCACTTGCAGAAAGTGTTTCACCATCTTTGAGTGGTGTTTCAACACCCTCAGAGGCTGCGAAAGCAATACCAACAACAACAGCAAAACATCCAATAAATATTAAAGATTTTTTAAGTTTTTCTGAACTAGTTGCAAGGTTAAGTAGAGAAAATAGAAGCGTTACAACTATTGTAATTAATAGGATTGCAATAGCAAGAGATACTAATGGAGTAACAGAACTGAAGTCTCCCATACTCGCTGCCATTTTGATTTCCTCATCTCCACTTCCTATAATTCTAAATAGGAATATGACACCTAGTAAACCAAAAACAGCACTGATAATTTTTACAATTGTTTGAATATTCATGAGAATTACCGTTAAAGGTT
Organism: Flavobacteriaceae bacterium; assembly: GCA_002705385.1. Lineage (GTDB taxonomy): Bacteria > Bacteroidota > Bacteroidia > Flavobacteriales > Flavobacteriaceae > MS024-2A. The sequence continues at coordinate 7,058 of PAFO01000004.1, read as the reverse complement.
AATTATTTTTTTTGTGCAACAAGAATATCTATTAAAGTAATAGATGCATCTTCCATATCATTTACAATACTGTCGATTTTTGCAACAATATAGTTGTAAAATACTTGAAGAATAATCGCAACGATTAATCCAAATACTGTAGTAAGAAGTGCAACTTTGATACCGCCAGCAACAAGTGAGGGCTGCATATCTCCAGCTGCTTCGATTTTATCGAAAGCTTGAATCATTCCAATTACAGTTCCCATGAACCCAAGCATAGGGGCAAGAGCAATAAATAACGAAATCCATGAAACATTTTTTTCTAGTTGTCCCATTTGAACACCTCCATAGGCTACAACAGCTTTCTCAGCACTTTCAACACCTTCATCTACACGATCTAAACCTTGATAAAAAATGGAAGCAACAGGTCCTTTTGTATTTCTACAAAATTCTTTAGCAGCATTAACACCTCCAGAAGAAAGTGCTTCTTCTACACCTTCCGTGAGTTTTTTAGTATTAGTAGTTGCAAGATTCAAAAATATAATACGCTCAATTGCAATTGCGAGACCTAAAATCAGACAAATTAAAACAATACCCATAAAGCCTGGGCCGCCTTCAATGAAACGTTTTTTTAATTCTTGAGTAAAAGAAGCTGATTCTGCTGGTGCTTCTTCATCCATCTCCTGAATGCTAGTTGCAACTGTAGCAGTAGACAAATTAGGTATGATAGCAGTCGCATTTGCAGACGTTATAAAACCTAAAAAAATAAGGGCAATAAGTAGTTTTTTCATTGTGAATAATGTTTGTTCTTTTTAATTAAATGCGAATAAAGATAAAAAAAAAAATGTACCATAATAATTTTTGTACAAAGCTGTCTTTTACTTTATAACCTATGTAATTTTTTTTCTTTAATTATTGTATGCAATTATAAGGCTTTTAAGTGTTTTAAAGCAAATAAAAATGAAAGAATTAGTGTTGATATTTAGAGTTTAAACTAAAGAATATAATCTAGTTTCTTAGTAGTTGGTTTTATGTTTTTATGACTAAGCTAATTACTTAAATACTTTAATTAAAAAGTAAATCCCCAAAAAACTTAACCCTAAAATGAGCAAATATTGAGCATATTGCCAAGACATAAGCTTAAATAAAATTGCAAATGAGGTAATTGAAAGACCTAAATATTTAATTTTAGCATGATTAACCATATACTCTAAGTTAAATAATAGCCAACTTCATATTTTACTTCCATAAAATTATAAAACTATTTATTAAAAACCAAAAAATCACTCGGGTTGATATACCACCGTATTATCTCAAAGAACTTATATTTGAGAAACAAAGTCTTTTTAAATTTAATTAAACAAATTATATGAAATATTTTTTATTTTTAGTTACATGTATCTGTTCATTTTTCATCCAAGGCCAGTCAGATTATATTTTATTAGATTTAGATTCATCAAAAGGTGAATATTCAAAAGTGGCTATGCAAATATGGGAATATGCGGAAATGGGCTATCAAGAGGAGAAAAGCAGTGCTCTGCTCCAAAATAAACTCAATGAGGCTGGCTTCACAATACAAGCTGGTGTGGCAGGTATTCCTACTGCGTTTGTTGCAGAATATAACAATGGAGGACCAGTAATTGCGATTCTTGGNGAATACGATGCTTTACCGGGCCTATCACAAAAAGCATTGCCTTACAAGATTACGAATGAAGGAAGAGGAGGTCATGCCTGTGGNCACCATCTTTTTGGAACCGCATCCGCTGCAGCGGCTATTAGTTTAAAAAAGTATATCATAAAATATAAAGTCAAAGGGACTATTCGGTATTATGGTTGTCCTGCAGAAGAGGGAGGATCGGGTAAGGTTTACATGACACGAGCTGGTTTATTTGATGATGTTGATGTTGCCTTGCATTGGCATGCTGATGACGAGAACTCAGCAAACCCACGTCCAGCCCTGGCAAATAAGTCGGCAAAATTTCGTTTTTATGGACGATCTGCTCACGCTGCAGGAGCCCCTCAAGAGGGTCGCTCAGCTTTAGATGCTGTCGAGGCAATGAACTATATGACTAATCTCATGCGAGAACACATGGATACTTCTGCCCGTATTCACTATGTAATCACGCACGGAGGTGAGGCACCCAATGTTGTTCCTGATTTTGCTGAAGTATATTATTATTCACGCCATCCAGAGCGCGACAAAGTAATGGCTTTATTCGATAGGATAGTTAAAACAGCAGAAGGAGCCGCATTAGGAACAGGAACAAAAATGGAATACGAAATGATTGGAGGGACTCATGATTTACTTCATGTTCCAACTCTTCAACGAATGGTTCATCGTAATTTTAGTAAAATAGGTGGATTCAAGTATAATGATCAAGAAATAGAGTTTGCTAAAAAAATTGCCTCAACACTTGAAAAACCACTTGATATGAAATATATTCACAACGTTGCACCCTATGATGTGAATCCAAAAGGTATTGGTGGCTCGACGGATGTGGGTGATGTAAGTTATACAGTACCAACAGCTGGTCTTCGAGGTGCAACCTGGGTGCCTGGTACACCAGCCCACAGTTGGCAAGCAGTAGCAGCTGGGGGAACATCTATTGGTCTCAAGGGTATGATGCAGGCTGCCAAGGCGCTGACCCTTTCAGGTATAGAATTACTCGAGAAAACTGAAATAATAGGAAAAATCAAAGAAGAGTTTGACGAAATTAGAGGAGAAGGTTTTAATTATATTCCTCTTTTAGGGGACAGAGAACCTGCGTTGGATTACAGGAACTAATATTTATAAAAGAAAATTTTTATTGCTGTTGCTGAACTATTTGTAAGTTTTTTTGAAAACTATTAAAGGGCTGGTTTATTATCTTTTGACTTAAGTTTTCTGCTTCATTAAACTCTACTTTATCAAATTTAGAGTTTTTTTTGGTATCTAAATATACTTTGACCTTCATAGACTGTTTTTCATTACCTTTAAAAACACCTCTTATAGGAGAACAGTCCTCATAATTCCTTCCAACACAAAGTCTTATATGATATTTGTCTGCAACACAATTGTTAGTAGGATCTAATCCAAGCCAGCCGTAAAATGGAATAAATACTTCTACCCAAGCATGGGTCGCTCCAGCACCTATTAAACCTCCTTTTGAAAAAACATATCCACTTACATATCTAGAGGGTATTTTTGACAATCTAAGTAATTGAATAAGAATATTTGTGAAGTCTTGACATACACCAGATTTCAACTTCCACACCTCATCAAGAGACGAATTAATATTAGTCACCCCCTTCTTATACTCAAAATTTTTATTTACATATCTGCAAAGAACTTTTGAAAAATTTAATACGGAGTCTTTTTCACTTCTTAAATCATTCAAAATTTTTTTAAACTTATTTTTAGCAAAAAAATTCTCAATTTTTAAAAAATGCATATAATCTATATCTTTTGAAATATCATTTATTTTTGCCCATTCACTCAAAATATCAACGTCTTGATCTGGTGGATTTATACACTTCAAAATTATTTCTGCCTTTGATGTGATTGTCATCTCCTTATGAGGTGGGATATAATTAAAGAAACCAACTCTATTATTAAACTCATCAATATAAGTTGACACATTTGGATTACCCGTAATTTCTAATTTATGACTAACTAATTGTTGAATCATGTCATTGTATGGGTACAAGCAGATTCTATTCGTATTCTCTTGAATTTGATTTGAATATTTATAATGTGTTGAATGTGTTAAATAATATTTGAACATGTTAAAAAATCTGATTAAAGTAAGTTTTATTTATAGAATTTGAAATTTTATTTAATTCAAACTTAATATCATCTAAAAACTGCTCAAGGCCATTTTGTTTGATTGACTTAATAGTAGAATATTTTAAATTATTTTTTAGTTTGCCAACAGTGAAGTTTAATTCACCAGCTTTTATTTGATTAAACTCATTAAGCCTTTCTATATGGACATTTAGTTTATTGACACTATAAATAATTGATCTAGGGAAATTTTCGTTTATTGCAATCATTTTTACTACATTTTCAATTTTGTAAATTGATTTATAAGTTTTTAAATATAGTTGATAACCTCCTATTGAAATTAATAAATTCTTAAAGAAATAGCTTTCATATAAATCCTCCTTTTCGTCGTCAAGGCTAATAATTCTGAGGTTTAAAAAATCTATACTCTGAACCACACGCTCTAAATACTTTCCTAAATTCATAAAACAATATGCTGTTCCTCTTTCTTGAGTAATATCCGCAACACTGTAATAAATATGACTGAATTGAAGAAGTTCATTGACTATAGTTATTGGGTCACTTTTTTTATACTTTAAAATCATGTCTTCCTCGGTAAGATGTAAGAAAAATTTGTTAACTGACATCCAGAGTTCTCTCGAAATATGTTCTTGGACACTTCTAGCATTTTCTCTAGCTTTAACAACCATATTAAATAGGGTGTTTGGATTTTTTCTATCAAACAAAATGAAAAATATTGTTGATATTGAATCTTGGTGATTTTTATATTTATTTTCACTTTGAATTGATAAATATGTGTACATAATTTTATTCCATGATGAGTAATCGCCAGAATCTAATGTAGAATTATAATTAGTTTTAATCAGATTTAATAGACCATAGCTTCTTTCCATGTATCTATCCATCCAAAATAAATTATTTGCTACTCGACTTAACATTTTTACTGTTTCCTGATTATCCAAGTATCTTTACTTCCTCCACCTTGTGAACTATTCACTATAAGAGAATTTTTTTTCATTGCAACTCTTGACAGACCTCCAGGACAAACTTTTATTTTATCTGAACCGTAGATTGCAAAGGGTCTTAAATCAATACACCTTGGGACTAACTTCTTATCAATTACGCATGGGCTTGTTGAAAGGTTTAGAATCGGCTGAGCAATAAATTTGCTTGGATTTTTTTTTATTTGCTTAAAGTAAATGTCTATTTCATCTTCAGATGCTTTATTTCCCATTAACATTCCAAAACCACCGCTACCATCTGTTTTTTTAATTATAATGTCATTTATATTATTTTTAACATAATCTTTTTGTTCACTATTAGATAAATGATAGGTTTCTATATTTTTCAAAATTGGTTTTTCATTTAAATAGTAATTAATCATTTTTGGGACATAAGAATAAATTGCTTTGTCATCAGCAATTCCAGTTCCAGGTGCATTAACAATACATACATTTCCTTGTCTATATGCCTCCATTATACCTGCTAAACCAAGAATACTGTCAGTATTAAAACTTAATGGATCCAAAAAATCATCGTCTATACGTCTGTAGATAATATCAACTTTCTTATTACCACTTGCTGTTTTCATATAAACCATATTATTATCTAATANTAGGTCACTACCTTCAACTAACTCAATACCCATCAATCTTGCTAAGGTTGTATGCTCGTAATAGGCTGAGTTATATAATCCCGGAGTTAATAATACAATTTCTGGATCATTCTTATCAACTAGTGTTTTTAGTTGTTGATACAAAATTTGTGGATAATTGTCTACAGACTGGACTTTATGTTTTGGCATTAAATTGGGATATAACCTCCTAGTAATCTCTCGATTTTCAAGCATATAACTTACCCCGGAGGGAGTTCTTAAATTATCCTCTAGGACAAACAATTCGCCACTTTTATCTCTAATTAAATCAACACCTGATATGTGTGTGTAAATATTTTTTGGTACTTCAAGTCTCATCATTTGTCGTAGGTAACAATCGTTATTTATCAACAGACTTGCAGGTATAACTTGGTCTTTAATAATGAATTTTTCATGATATACATCTTTCAAAAAAAGATTAAGCGCAGTGATTCTTTGAATAATACCTTTTTCAATTATTTCCCATTCATTGGAGTTTATTATTCTAGGTATTATATCAAATGGAAATATTTTTTCCACACCCTTATTATCATGATAAACTGTGAAAGTTACACCCTGATTTTTAAAAAATTGATTTGAGAATTCCTTCATCTGATTGAGACTATCAAGCTTAGTCTCACTCAAAAATTTACCAAAATCGGAATAAATTGCTCTTACTTTTCCAGAATCATCAAACATTTCATCCCATGTATCCTGATATTGCTCGTAATTTGCTAATAAATCGTTCAAATAAGTTGTTTGACTCTAAATTATAAATTACCTCACCACGTTAATGATAATTTACTATGAGAAAGAAAAAAAATGAATATTAGCTATTATTTAATCTTTTTTTTAAAGATTTATCTAAATACAATAATAAAAAATACAATAATATTAAAAATTAATTTTTCTAAAACTTGCCCATAATAAAAAATAATTATTAAAATTTGAACCTACAGAAAATTAATGAATGCTAAATTTTTTAAACTATAATACTTTTTTAAAATTATCTAGCTAACTTTAAGTATGATTCGAAAATTATTTTTTCTTACTCTTATTTTTAATAATTCATTTATTTTTTCTCAAAAAAATATTGTAAATGTTGATTCTATTATTAAAGCTGATAATTACAGAGTATTTAAAAATATCAGTTATGGTACAGATAAAAAAAATAAACTTGACTTATGGATTGCAAGCACTGAATTAAAAACTCCATTTGTTATTTATATTCATGGAGGAGGGTTTGGATCAGGAAGTAAAAATGCTGCTTATTCCAAGGATAATTTTAAAAGAATAAAAAGGCTATTAGAAAGCAATATTTCATTTGCTACAATTGATTATAGATTTAAAAATAATGATGACTTTTTATTAACATCATTTAACGATGCTAAGAGAGCATTACAATATTTAAAATTTTATAGTGACAAATTTAACCTGTTAAAAGGTAAAGTAGCTCTGATGGGAGCTTCTGCTGGAGCAACTTCATCTTTATGGATTGGATTACAAGATGATTTATCAGATAAAAAAAGTAAAGATCTCGTCCTCCATGAATCAACAAAAGTTTCTTGTATAGTTGGAATTGCTGCAGCTCATTCACTAAATTTAAAAAGATGGAAAGATATGGCAAACGTTGATGAAGTATATTTAAAATCTATTTTTGAAAAGTATCTTGGAAAGATGGAT
>PAFO01000003.1 GCA_002705385.1 Flavobacteriaceae bacterium | reverse complement strand
CGATAATACTGTTGTTCAAGATGGAAGATCAAAATCTGCAGATCCCTTAAAATATATAATGCTTAATGGAGATGCCAAAATTATTCCTGATTTTACTTTTTTGAATCAAGACAGTCTATTTATCTCGAATGAAGATTTTAAAGAAAAAGTTTATGTGGCTGAATTTTTCTTCACCTCTTGTCCAAGTATATGTCCAATTATGAATAAAAACATGAAGCTCATTGAAGAGCGTTATGGCTCAAGAAGTGACTTTGGTATAGCTTCATTCACTATTGATCCTGATCATGATACTCCCTCTGTATTAAAAAAATATGCAGAAGCTTATAATGTTTTTTCTCAAAATTGGCATTTTCTAACAGGTAATAAAGAAAAGTTATATGATCTTGCAAATAAAGGATTTAATATATTTGCTTCAGTAAATCCAAGAGTAGAAGGAGGCTTTGAACATCAAGGGTATTTTGCATTGATTGATAAAAAAGGTTATATCCGATCGAGAACGGATCAATTTGAAAATCCCATAGTATACTACATGGGTTTGGATCAAGAAAATCTCGAGGTTCAGGAGTTTGAATTATTGATTGAGGATATCGAAAAACTTTTAAAAGAATAACTCTATTATAGCAGCGGTATGGGAAATTATGTAAAAAAATATAATATTTGGATATGGGTAGTCTCAATTTTGATTCCAGTTGTTGTCGCGATTTTATTTATGATTCGAATACCAAATGTAGCCCCTCTAGATTTCCTTCCCCCAATATATGCCTCAATTAATGGATTAACAGCGATTATTTTGATTCTTGCTTTNTCAGCAATNAGAAAAAAAAATATTAGCCTTCATGAAAAGTTAATGAAAATNGCTATNAGTCTTTCNGTTATTTTTTTGGTTATGTATGTAGCTTATCACATGACATCTGACCCTACACCTTATGGTGGAAGTGGAGTTTTAAGGCCNTTATATTTCTTTATACTTATATCACATATTATTTTATCTATTGGAATAATACCTTTAGTGCTTATTACTTATGTTCGAGCGATATCTAAATTATTTTTAGATCATAAGAAAATAGCTCGTTTCACATTTCCTATCTGGATGTATATAGCTGTAACAGGTGTAATAATTTATTTAATGATTTCACCATACTATGCTTAAAAATAGAGGTTTAATTTTTTGTTTATTTCTTTTTTTGATTGTAGGTCTTGAACAAATCTATAGTCAATGTTCCATGTGCCGTGCTGTGCTTCAATCTGAAGAAGGTCAAGCTACTGCAAAAGGAATAAATAACGGTATTTTATATTTAATGGCTATTCCATATCTCTTAGTAGCTTTTGTTGGATGGAAAGTATTTCAAATACTAAAAAAATAATTTTAGTTGAGTAAAAATATAAGATAAATACAATTGAAGCTAATTAGGTTTATAAAATAAACTTGTTTACATTTGTTAAAATTTTATCATGAATTCAACGCAAAAACAAATAGAAACAATAAATAATGTCATTAATAGCACAAAAGAGAATCTTAAACCTTTAAGTGTTAATTTAATTTTTTGGGGAGTTTTCGTAAACGCATTGAGTTGTTTTCACTACGCATTTCCTTCTTTAGTTCAGTCAACTAAATATTCAGCAGCTCTATATTGGATAATTCCATCTATAATTGGAATGTTCTTTATGATTTATTATAACATAAAAATCAGAAAAAATATTGGGTATGAAACACATTTGAGTAGGGTAATTAAAATTATTTGGGGCGTATTTGGTATTTCATGGATTTACATTGTTGCACTTTCATTTTATCTAAAAAATTATCACCCAGTGCCTCCTATTCTGTTTTTATTAAGTTTAATTTTAATTATGACTGGACTTATCGTAAAATTTAAACCTGTTACCCTAGGAGGGATTTTTTTGACGATATTCACATTCTATCTAAATTTTAATCCTGGAATTAATCTTTTATTAGTTAATATAGTTGGAGTTTCTTTAGGGATGTTAGTCCCAGGATTGTCACTTTTCTTCTCTAAATCCATTAGTAATCCAGATGGATAAATTCTTATTTAATCCTATCAGATTAAAAATCATGTCATCTTTAATTAATAAAAGTCAATGTGATTTTAATTATTTAAAAAAAGTAACTGAATCTACTCAGGGTAATTTAAGCATTCAATTGAAAAAATTAAAAGAAGTAAAATATATTGAAATTGAAAAAACATTTAGTAATAATTACCCTAAAACTAGTTGTTCAATTACAAAAAAAGGNAAAATAAAATTTGAAGAATTTTTTAATAGTTTAATTAAAATGAAAAACTCGTAATCCGAAAATTATAAAAAATATAACACAGTAATGATTTAAATATTTCNAAACANAATNATGTTACATTTTGCNATTTNTATAGTCTAATTAATGTTAATTTATAAATAAAAANCCAAGTAACGTTTACTTCTCATTTAGAAAATAATATTAAGTTTGCANTNGACAACCAAAAATCAATGATAAAAATTAATAACCTNCATAAATCATACAAAATGGGATCTTCTTCTCTTCATGTATTGAAGGGAATAAATTTNGATGTTCAAGAAGGAGAACTAGTNGCAATAATGGGTTCTTCTGGATCTGGAAAATCAACTTTACTCAATATTTTGGGNATGTTAGATGGNGCAGATGAGGGGGAATATATNTTAGATGACATTCCTATTAAAAATTTAAATGAAACCAAAGCTGCTAATTACCGCAATAAATTTTTAGGATTTGTATTTCAATCTTTTAATTTGATAAACTATAAATCTGCTTTAGAAAATGTTTCNCTTCCACTTTATTANCAAAGAATTCCAAGAAAAGAACGTCAAGCTATTGCATTAGATTACCTTGAAAGTGTTGGNCTTAAGGACTGGGCCACTCATTTGCCAAGTGAATTATCTGGNGGTCAAAAACAGAGAGTTGCAATTGCCCGNGCTATGGNATCAAGACCTAAAGTNNTANTAGCTGATGAGCCTACTGGAGCGCTAGATACAAAAACATCTTATGANGTCATGGATTTGATTCAAAAAATTAATCAAGAAGGTAAAACTATTCTAGTAGTTACTCACGAGCTTGATATTGCAAAAATGTGTAAAAGGATTGTCCAGCTTAAAGATGGTGTAATTATAAAAGATGAAAATATAACTCAAGTTTTAGCCTCAGATCATGTTTAATAAAGACCGTTGGATAGAAATATTTGAAACAATTAGAAAAAATAAACTTCGAACCTTTTTATCAGGATTTACTGTTGCTTTAGGTATTTTCATTTTTATTATNCTTTTTGGATTAGGAAATGGATTAAAAAATACATTCCAAGAGTTTTTTTTAGATGATGCGAGTAATGTAATATACTTGTACCCTGGGAAAACATCTATGCCATATAAAGGATTTAAATCAAATAGAGAAATTGAGTTTGAAAATGAAGATATGGAGGATATAAAAGAGAATTTCCCAATGTTTACTGAATACGTTACNCCAAGAATCACNCGTAGCGCANTAGTTCGTTANAAAAATGAAAATNACAGTTACACTACNCGTGCAGTAGCCCCTGGGCATCAATTCGTTGAGAAAACNATTTTAATGAAAGGACGATATATTAATCANATTGATCTTGACAAAAAAACAAAAAATGCAGTAATAGGTCGTTTAGTAGCNAAAGACTTATTTAAATCAGAAGATCCTATAGGAAAGNATATTAATTTAGGCGAAACAGCTTTCAAAGTTATTGGCGTTTTTCAAGATGACGGAGGGGATAATGAGGAGCGATTTATTTTCATTCCATATACAACCCGTCAATTAATAGAAAAAAATAACGATAAAATAGGTCAAATTATAATTACTTTNCCAAAAGAAATTGGTCATGTAGGTGCAATAGCATTTGAAAAGTCCCTTAAAAAATATTTCAAAAATAAGAAATCTATTGATCCANAAGACCCTAATGGAATTTTTATAAGAAACCCAACTGATAATTTAAGAGATACACAATCATTCGCTATAGGTCTTCAAATTATTGTGAGTTTTGTTGGATTAGGAACTCTTATAGCAGGAATAATAGGGATTTCAAATATAATGGTTTTCGTAGTCAAGGAAAGAACTAAGGAATTAGGGATACGAAAAGCCATAGGTGCAACACCTAATTCGGTGATTCAAATGATTCTTCAAGAATCAGTTTTTATAACAACTATTTCCGGGTATATAGGATTGTTTTTAGGAATCATAGTTTTGGAAAATATTGGCTTAAAGTTAGAAGAGTATTTCATAAAGAATCCGTTCATAGATCTAGGCACTTCTATAGCAGCTACAATTATTTTAATATTATTTGGTGCCATAGCAGGTTATATCCCTGCAAAACGTGCTTCAAGTATCAAACCCATAGTTGCATTGAGAGATGAATAGTCTTAGAGTAATATTTGATAAAGATACATGGCAGGAAATTTTTGGATCTATTTCCAAAAATAAGACCCGAACCATAATAACAGTTATAGGTGTACTTTGGGGGATTTTCATTTATATAGCACTCTCTGGAGCTGCAAAAGGATTAGATAATGGTTTTGAGAGACAATTTGAAAATATAGCTATGAATTCAATGTTTATTTGGGGTATGCAGACTAGTGTTCCTTATGAAGGATTTAAAACTGGACGAAATATCAAACTAAAACTTTCTGATATTGATATTATTAGACAACGTGTTCCAGAAGTAGAATTTATTGCCCCGAGAAATGCTAGAGGTGTTTCTGGTGGAACAGCTCCTCTGGTAGTTCGAAATAATAAGTCGAGTAACTATAATGTCTATGGAGATTATCCCGAATATACTAGGATTGCAACAAAAAAGATCTTTGATGGAGGACGTTTTATTAATGAAGAAGACATTAAATACTCTAGAAAAGTATGTGTTATTGGCGAAAAAACTAAAACGGAACTTTTTGAAAAAGATGAAAACCCGATAGGACAATATATAAGGGTAGATAATATTTATTTTCAGGTAATTGGAGTCCACAAGTTCATACCTGGAGGTGGTTTTGAGACTGATGGTGATATTTACATCCCTTTTGCAACATTTAAAAAAATATATAATACTGGAGATAGAGTTCAGTGGTTAACAATTGCTGCTTATGATGATGCAGATGTTGTAGCTGTTGAAAAAGATGTAAAAACAACATTAAAGAAAATTCACAGAGTTTCTCCAGATGACGAACGTGCTTTTGGAGGATTTAATCTAGGTGAAATTTTCAACAAAATAATAGGATTCTCTAAAGGTATGACCTTGTTATCCTTAATTGTTGGAATTGCAACTATTATAGCTGGAGTCATAGGAATTGGAAATATTCTACTTATTTCAGTAAAAGAACGTACAAAGGAATTGGGAGTTCGTCGGGCCTTAGGAGCTACCCCATCTGAGGTAAGAAATCAGATCATTATAGAATCAGTTTTTTTAACACTTATTGCTGGTATTCTTGGCATTATATTGGGCGCTTTGGTGCTATCAGGTATTAATCTGGCTACTGCTGATTTAACAGATTTTCCATATACAAATCCAACTGTTCCAATTCCTTTTATACTTGGAGCTTTATTTATCATGATTTTTTTAGGGACATTGATAGGACTTATTCCAGCACAAAGAGCAGTAAGTATTAAACCCATAGACGCTTTAAGAGAAGAATAACAAAAAAAATAATATTAATATGAAAATTTTAAAATATATCGGGATCGCACTTTTAATTTCAGGAGTCTTGTTTGCAATGGCTTATTTTATTAAGACAAATGATAAATCTGTTATAGAATATGAGACTCAAACTGCAATGATTACTAATATAGAAAAAAAGACAGTAGTTACGGGAAAGGTTATACCTGAAGAAGAGGTAGAGATAAAACCGCAAATTCAAGGGATTATTGAAGGTCTTTTTGTTAAAGAGGGAGACCTTGTTGAAACAGGAGATCTATTGGCCAAAATAAAAGTTGTTCCTAATGAGCAAAACTTAAATAGCGCTAGAGGAAGACTTCAAAACTCTAAAATTGTATTAAATAATTCTAANATAGAATTTNATAGAAATAAAAATCTTTTTNATAANGGTATTATTTCAAAACAGCAATTTCAAAATATTGAATTACAATATAATCAGGCCAAACAAAATGTAAANAATGCAGCCTCTGATTTAGAGATTATTCGTTCAGGTTCTGCTGGNGGTGCTGCTTCTGCAAATACAAANATTAGAGCGACTGTACCTGGAACCATACTNGAAATNCCTGTTGAAGAAGGATTNCAAGTGATTGCTAGTAANAGTTTTAATGCTGGGACTACTATAGCAACTATTGCGGATATGAATAAAATGATTTTTGAAGGNAAAGTAGACGAAGCAGAAGTAGGAAAACTAAGAGTTGGAATGTANTTGGATGTAAACTTAGGTGCAATTGAAGACCAATCTCTTGAAGCAAAATTAAATTTTATTGCCCCAAAAGGTAATGAAGAACAAGGAGCTGTTCAATTTATTATAGAAGCTGATTTATTTTTAAATGATTCAATTTTTATNCGAGCAGGTTACAGTGCTAATGCTTCATTGGTTCTCGAGAAAAAAGACAATGTAATGGCAATTTCAGAATCTTTATTACAGTTTGACAGAGATACTGAAGAACCTTATGTTGAAATAGTTGTTGGAGAACAGAAATTTGAAAGGCGAGATGTTGAAATAGGACTTTCTGATGGAGTTAACGTAGAATTGATTTCTGGAATTTCAATGGAGGATAAAATTAAGGTATGGAACAAGACAGAGCCAATAAAAAAGGGTGATGAAGATTCCGAGAGGGTAAAGAGATAGAATTAATTAGGTAATTTTTTTTAAATAAATAATATGAGTATTGGAAAATTCAGTATCCAAAAAATNAAAAATATTAAAATAGTTTTACTAACTGCGTTTTTTCTTTTTGCCTTTAATGCTATAGGCCAAATGAAGCAGTATACTCTAGAAGAATGTGTTCTTTTAGCCTTGGAAAAAAATATTAGTATTAAACAATCCGAGCTTGAGTTAGAATCAGCAGAAATTGATAAAGATGTCGCAAGGGGAAGTTTTTTACCAAGAGTAAATGCCCAATCACAACATATTTGGAATAATGGCTTGAGTCAAAATATCACCAATGGATTAATTGAAAATCTTACTACTCAGTTTTCTTCTTTTGGTGCCAACATAGGAGTGACTTTATTCAATGGTCGCCAAAATATAAATCAGTTGTCGCGGGCTAATTTAAACTTATTAGCACGTCAGTATCAGCTTGAAGATATGAAAGATGATACAAGTCTTTTTGTCGCAAATGCTTATCTTCAGGTAATGTTTAATAGGGAGTTAGAGCAGGTACAACGATATCAGCTTGAACTTGCAAAACAGGAATTAAAAAGAACTCAGTTAAGTATAGAATCTGGAATTTTAACTCCTGCAGAGGTCTTTGAAATCGAGGCAAATATAGCTACTCAAGAACAGGCTGTTGTTCAATCCGAAAATGCTTATCGTTTGTCAAGAATCAATTTGGCACAATTACTTTTAATTACAGATTATGAAAATTTTGACATNGCCAAAGAGAATTTTGACATTCCCTTTTCTGAAATTTTAACCGAAAAGCCAAGAGCTATTTTTGAAAAAGCCTTGACTCAAAGGAATGACATAAAACTAGGGATAACTAATTTAGAAATTGCGGAAAAAGATATTGATTTAGCCAAAGGNGCATTGATGCCTACTTTATCAGCCTTTTACAATTATAATACTAGAATTTCATACTCAGATAGATTTATTGAAACTGGCAACTTGGTTCAAACACCTATAGGAATTGTNCAAGAAAATGGAGCNATAGTAGTAAGTCAATTTCCAGAAAGAGAAATTACAGGACCTTTATCNTTTGGTAATCAGTTTAGCCAAAACGACGGTCAGAGTTATGGACTTTCGCTAAATATNCCAATTTTTAATGGNCTTTCTGCAAAAAATAATATCAAAAGAAGAAAACTTAATTTAAAGCGATTAGAAAATCAACTTGAACAGACTAAATTGGACTTGGAAAATACTATAAATCAAGCTTATAACAATGCTAGAGGCGCATATAAGTTTTATGATGCCTCTGAAAAAACTTTGATNGCCCGAAAACAAGCTTTTGATATAGCNAAACAACGCTTTGATGCAGGTGTANTGAATTCNTTTGATTTTGTTCAGGCAAGACAACGTTACCAAATTGCATCATCTGATATTATTCGTGCTAAGTTTGATTATATTTTCAAGTTGAAGGTCTTGGAATTTTATTTTGGTCTACCCTTAAAAAATTAAAAAGTCATTAATAACATTATTTATCTTTATACTGTCGGCTTTTTGAATTTTTTTAATTTGATACCGTAAGCTATTGTTTTAATGTAAAAAGTATTGAATAATATATTGTATGGCTTATATTCTTCATATTGAAACCTCATCCAAGCAGTGCTCTGTAGCCCTTGCTTATAAGGGCAAAACTCTTACTTCAAGGGTTTTAAATAGCGAATCATTTAGCCATAATGAAAAATTACACCTTTTTATTTCTGAGGTTTTAGAAGAGGCTAATTTAAAAACAAAACAATTGGATGCTATATCAGTAAGTAAAGGACCTGGATCTTATACTGGATTGCGTATTGGTGTTGCTGCTGCAAAAGGATTTTGTTTTGCCTTAGACATTCCTCTTATTGCATTGAATTCTCTTGAAATTTTAGTTCAAGGTGTTACTCAAGCTGAAGTTGAATTAATTATTCCAATGATGGATGCCAGGAGAATGGAAGTTTATACTGCAATTTTTGATGGAANTAAAAACTGGATTNATCAAACTTCAGCTTTAGTTTTGAATCANAATTCCTTCAANGAAATAGTAAANGATAAAACNGTACTATTTTTGGGANATGGTACAAATAAATTTCAAGAATTAATTCCAGAAATCAATTTGACACATAGTTTCGAAAACAATTATCCAAATGCAATTGACATGGTANAATTAACTTGGGAAAANTACAACTCAGAAGATTTCGAATCTTTAGCTTATTTTGAACCTTTTTATTTAAAAGATTTTCAAACAACAANNCCNAAAAAAAATAATGATTAACCGTTTAGAGCAACGACATTCTCAATTTGTCCAGGCATCATTTCTTTNAGCATATTTTCAATGCCGTTTTTCAATGTAAAAGTAGATGATGGACAACCACTGCATGCGCCTTGTAGAATAACCTGAACAGTTTTATCTTCTTTATTATATGAGTCAAACTGAATATTACCTCCATCTGAGGCCACTGCAGGTTTTATGTATTCATCNAAAATAGATATAATCTGTTCTTCTGTTTGTCCCAATTTTNTGGTCCCTTTTTGTTTTCTGACAGGAACTTTTTGTNGNGGAACTTCTTTTAAAACAAGATTTCCTTCTTCAATATATTTTCTAATAAACTCTCTAACTTCCATAACTACACTATCCCAGTCAGCTATTTCATATTTGGTGATAGATACATAATTAGAGTCAATAAATACCTCTCTAACAAAGGGAAAGTGAAATAATTTTTCGGCCATTGGAGCATTGCTAGCTTCATCTATATTTTTAAATTCAATACTTTGAGTTACTAAAGCCTTATTTGCTACAAATTTCATTACTGATGGATTAGGAGTACTTTCTGCGTAAACACTCACAGGAATTTTATCATTCGAAGTGGCTTCTAAAACTATACCTCCGTCGTTGAGGTATTGTTGAAGTTGTTCTTGAACTTCTTCTATAACTTCTTCCCATTCAAGAATATCAAATCGTTCAACTTCAATTTTTTTCTCAAATAACCNGACAGATTTAACAAAAGGAAGGTAAAAAAGTTGTTGAATAAGCGGTGCACTTTTTGCATCATCAATATTTTGATAGTGGATTTCTTTTTTTGAACCAATAGCATGATTTAGTTTAAATATAGCCNAAGGGTTTCCTTTCTCCACAAATGTATTTATTTGATAACTCTTCATATTACAACTTATTTTATTCAAAAATAGTCAAAGCAAAAAGATTTTAAAACTGAATTTATTCGAATTGTAAAAATTACATTTTTTGTAAATTTAAGTATCTAAAATCATTAGAATGTTAAAAAAGTCTGTTAGAGGTTTTACACCTATCTNCGGTATANACTGTTTTTTTGCCGAGAACGCTACTCTTATTGGAGATGTAATAATTGGAGACAATTGTTCAGTATGGTATCAAGCAGTTATAAGAGGTGATGTCAATAAAATTGTAATTGGTGACAATGTTAATATACAAGATGGCGTTATTATTCATGCCACATACGAAAAATCTTCAACACATATTGGTAATAATGTATCTATAGGTCATAATGCCATTGTTCACGGTTGTGAGATTGAAGACAATGTTTTAATTGGCATGGGGAGTATTATAATGGATCATTGTAAAATTGGAACTAATAGTATAATTGCAGCTGGTGCAATATTACCTCAGGGGACAATAGTGGAATCTGGATCAGTTTATGCAGGTCTTCCAGCTAAAAAAATTAAAAATTTGACTAAAGACCTTCAAAAAAATGAAATTACACGTATTGCTAGAAATTACTTATTATACGCTTCATGGTACAAAAAATAGAAAACAAAAAAACCATCCGAAAATGAGATGGTTTTAAATTGTAATTATTTAAATAACCTTAACTCAAAATCCAAGATCTGTTTTTACATCAGCCATTAAATCTTTTCCAGCAGCCATAATTACGCTTCCTCCTGCACTTGAGTCCAAAACATAATCATATCCTTGCGCTGCAGCTACTTTTTCAATTGCAACCCTTGCCTTGTCGTAGAGAGGACGCATCATATCGGCAGAACGTTTTTGCAATTCTTGTGCAGCAGTCTCTCTGAACTCTTGAATTCGTTGTTGCATTTCTTGTAATTCAACTTGGCGTTGTTGATTGATTAAATCTGTTTGATTTTGAGCATCACCCTGATATGTTTGAGCTTTAGTTTGGAATTCTTTAACAGAATTTTCCATTTCCTTGGCGTACTGCTCCTCTAATTTTTTTAGCTCAGCTTGAGCCGAAATTACTTCTGGCATCTCGCTAATTAGTTGTTGAGTATTAATGTGAGCTACTTTTGATTGAGCCATCATATTTAATGGCGCAAGAAAAAGTGTTAAACTGACGATAAATATAGATAAGAATTTCATAAATGTTTGAATATTAGTTTTTTAAACTGGATGCTTTTGATTTTAAAGCTTCTATTTGATCTTTTCTTTTTTGAATTTTCTGTTGTCGATTAATTCTTTTAATTACCAGATCGCTAATATCGTAATTTTTTACGGAATACAGCATCGATGCAGTAGAAGATCGATCAAAAATAAAATCATATTTACTTTCTTCTGCAACTTGTTTTACAATCGACATTACCTGGTCCTGCAAGGGTTGCATTAATTTAGAACGTTGAATTATCATATCACCATTTGGACCAAATCTTTTTTCTTGTAACCGGATGATTTCAGAAGCGAAGTCTTGGATTTCTAGCTCTCTGTCTTTAATTAACTCAGGTGTCAAGATAATCCTT
This sequence comes from Flavobacteriaceae bacterium, assembly GCA_002705385.1. GTDB lineage: Bacteria > Bacteroidota > Bacteroidia > Flavobacteriales > Flavobacteriaceae > MS024-2A. Next base: position 30,321 of record PAFO01000003.1, on the reverse strand, counting down.
TCAGTATTTAACTGGTCTTTGATTTGTTCAAGTTCTAATTTTTTAATTTCAATTTCTTTTTTCCAATTTTCAATATTTTTATCTAAGAGATCACTTGCTTTATTGTACTCGTCCACAGTTCCTAAAATGTAAGCCATATCAATATAACCAACTTTTGTGCCTCGTTGACCGTAAACTAATAAGCTAAATAGTATCGTTGTAATTATAAAATATGTACGTAGAAGCTTGTTTTTCATTAAATTAATAACGAAGTAATGTTTTAATTAGTATAGGTTTATAGATTAAACATTTTTAAAATTTATTAAAAACGTTGTCCTATGATAAAATGAGTTTCCCAGCCATTTGGAGTATTAATATTAGGATTGGCATTATCAAAACCATATGCAAAGTCGATACCCAAAAGCCCAAATGCTGGCATGAAGATTCTAACACCTGCACCAGCCGAGCGCTTTGAATTAAAAGGGTCAAATTCTCTAAAGCTATTATACCCGTCTCCAGCTTCTAAAAAAGACAGGGCATAAATAGAGGCACTAGGTTTTAAAGTTATAGGATAGCGAAGTTCAAGAGAGAACTTATTATAAATAACTGACCCGTCATTTCCTGATAAGGATTGATTTGGATACCCTCTAAGCGCGATAGTTTCTCTTCCATCCAATGCGTAACTAACCATACCGTCACCTCCTAAAAAAAAGCGCTCAAAAGGAATATTTCCTCTATCACTATTATAAGAACCTATAAATCCAAAATCTGCTTGAGTTTTTAGAATAAGATCATCAAAAACACGAGTATACCAAGTNCCATTAAATTTAANTTTATAAAATTCCAACCAACGGAAACGCTCTTGATCTATTTTATCTCTCAAAGGATTCCCATTTTCATCTTGGAATTCTTCTTGATTTTCTAAATCAGCATAATCTATCCCTGAAATTAGAGAGTAGGGAGGGGTAAATTTGGCACTAATATTAAATGTAGAACCGCCTGTAGGGAAAATTGGATTTACTCGAGTATTATTTCTGGAAAGACTAACAGTGTAAGCTAAGTTATTTGCTTCTCCATCACCAAAAGTAAATAATCCTGTGTAATAATTTTTTAAGTTGTAATATTGATAGGAAAGTGCTTGTGACAATTGAAAAAAATCGTCAGGTACTCTCAATCTTTTTGCTAAGCCAAATGTTAACCCACTTATCTGAAATGACTGAGTTTTATCGGCTAGACCAGTAAAGTAATCATATCGATACTGTATAGTGTGTTGTAGTGAAGTAGAAAGCTGAACNGGTTGTTCTCCTCCAAGCCAAGGTTCAGAAAAGTTAAAGCTATAAGTACTGTAAAATTGACTCGCTTGAAGCCGAAGCGCAAGCGTTTGTCCATCACCCATTGGTAATGGTTTGTATGATTTTCCATCAAAGATGTTTCGCATAGAAAAATTATTGAAAGAAAGTCCAAGAGTTCCTATAAATCCCCCTTGTCCATATCCACCCTGAAGTTCTATCTGACTTGCGCCTGACTCAACCAGATCAAACTTCACATCGATGGTACCATCATTTGGATTGACATTTTCCATTTCAGGGTTAATTTGCTCAGCATCAAAAAATCCTAATTGACCCAATTCACGAACTGTTCTCACTAGACGATCTTTGCTATATAGTTCCCCAGGCTTTGTTCTCAATTCACGATAAATTACGTGATCATTAGTTTTAGTATTTCCCTCAACGTAAATTTTATTAAAATTTGCTTGTTTACCCTCAGTTATTCGAATTTCAAAATTAATTGTATCATTTACGGCACTCACTTCTACTGCATTGATATTTGAAAAAAGATAGCCACTGTTTTGATAGAGGTTTGTAATGTCATTTCCATCTGGTTTTGAGGTGTCAGCAATGCGTTTTTTTAGAAGAACGCCATTATAAGTATCTCCCTTTTTTAGTCCTAGTATTTGCTGAATAATACTATTTCCATAAACTGTATTACCAATAAAATCAATAGACCCAAAATAATACTTCCTTCCTTCTTCTATATTAATATTGAGTAAAACAGAGTTAGGATCATCTTCGTCCTTGATCAGGGTATCTGAAATAATACGTGCATCCCTATAACCTTCTTCTTTATAGAAATCAATTAAATTAACTAGGTCTTCGTCAAATTCTTTCTCGTCAAATTTTGATTTTTTCCAAAAACGATAGGATTTTTTTGGTTTAGTTTTTTTTAGTTTACTTAAAAGTTTAAAACTTTTAAAGATTTCATTTCCTTCAAAATTAATTCTATCGATTTTGACCCGCGGTCCTTTATCAATGTTTACAACCATCTTATATGTGTTTTTTCCTACAGAATCTAAAATGGTATTCAAATTAACCTTGGTGTTTAAAAATCCGTCTTTTTTATATTTATTTTCTATGTAATTTTTTGTGTTAGTTAAAAAACTTTCTGAAAGTTTTTTCCCGGCTGTAAGTTCTGTATCCTTGATAATTGATTCAATCTTTCCTTTTTTAAGTCCTTTAACCTTAACATCAGTTAAAGTTGGAAGTTCTTCGATTTCAATTTCCAGATCAATTGATTTTCCTTCTACTCTTGTCACATAAAAATTAATGTCACTAAATAATTCTAGGTTCCATAGCTTATTGATAATTTCACTGACTTCCTCTCCAGGAACACTAATTTCTTGACCTTTACGAAGTCCACTATATGAAATTACTGTTTGAGCATTAAAGCTTTTTAAGCCTTTAACTTTGATAGTGTCAATAACATATGACTTTCCTTTTACAAAACCACTTGTTTGGGAGAAGCTAGAATATCCTATCAAAAGAAATAGTCCTAAAAAAAAACAGCTGTAAAAAAGCTTAATTTGTGAGTTGTTGGCTCGTTTTTCCAAATCTTCTTTCTCTTTTAGCGTAATCCACAATTGCTTTATGTAAGTCTTCTTTTTTAAAGTCAGGCCAAAGCGTGTCTGTGAAATACAATTCAGCGTAGGCAATATGCCAGAGCAAAAAATTACTTATTCGTTCTTCACCACTAGTTCTTATGAGTAAATCAACAGCTGGTAAATTTCGCGTGTAAAGATGCTGATTTATGGTGGATTGATCAACTTTTTCTGGAGAAATTATACTATTTTTAACTTTAAAAGCAATAGTTTTCATTGCTTCCGTAAGCTCTTCCTTCCCACCATAATTTATTGCTAGAGTGAGAACCATCCCAGTATTATTTTTAGTTTTTATGATCACATAGTTTAATTCATCTTTTACAGGAGTGGGCAAATCATTTACTTCTCCAATAGATTGCAAACGAATATTATTGTTAATCAATCGATTATATTCTTTTTTTAATGAGGTAACCAGTAATTTCATTAATATATTTACTTCCTCTTTAGGTCTACTCCAATTATCTTTGGAAAAAGCGTAAAGTGTTAGATACTTAATGCCTTTATTTTTTGCTTCTTCTACAATATCTCTTACTGTTCTAGCTCCTTGCTGGTGACCTTTTACACGACTTTTGCCCTGTAAATTGGCCCATCGACCGTTACCATCCATTATAATCGCTACGTGTTTAGGTAATTTATTCATTTATTCTTTACAATAACATGGAAGATCGCCAAAGGTAAATGAAATTGTGAAACCCATAAAGAGATACCAGTCATTATTATTAATATTTCCAAATTTTAGGTCAACTTCATTTATATATTGATTGCCGGGATTACTTCCATCAAGGTTATCTGTTAATGAATAACGAGCTCCGAATTCAAAACCTAAAATTAAAAAGGGATTTGGATTAAGTTTTAAACCCAGAATAAAAGGAATTGCAAATTCTTGATCTTTTCCGAAATTAGTGTATACTGGGTTGCCACCTGGACCATTTGGAGTGATGAAATATTGATCATATTGAAAATAACTCAGCCCATAGGAAATATAAGGTGTAAAATTAAAATCAGCATCGTGTAGATTAAATTCCTTAAAATTAAACTCTATACCTACATTAGCTTCTTGGATCAAATTATCAAAGCTATAAGCTCTGTTAAAACGATTTAAGTCCTGATTATTAGTTTCTTTTTCCTTAAGTTTTGAAAGCGTCAATCCACCACGTAAGGAATATCGTTCTGTAAGATTCCATTTATAAACTAACCCAAACGCCGGTGCAGTTGGATTTATGTATTGATCTGTCCCAATATCGCCAATATAATTACTTCCTCCTAAAAATAAACCAATCTCATGAAATTGTGCATAGGTCTTTGAAGTCAATATGCATAAGCAAATAACAACAGATTTTAGAAATACTAAACTGGAAACATTCAAAATATTAGGATAACCGATAACCTAAATATTAACCAAAAAACCCAATATTTATTGTGTATTTCGCTTGTCTTGACCCCAAAAAAGTTTTTCTCTCAAAGTGGAGAAAAAATCGGAGCCATTTAACTGTATTGTACTAATAGCAAAGGGAGCCTTTTTAATATAAATATCATTTCCATTTTCTAAAGTAACAATTCGTGAGTCTAAAGAGAGCAGATGATTTTTACTTCTACCTTCGACTGATATTTTTATTTCAGTAGTATCAGGAACAATTAGTGGACGCATATTGATATTATGAGGAGCAATTGGATTCAATATCCAACATTGAGAATTTGGAGAAACAATTGGTCCCCCACTGCTAAGAGAATATCCTGTAGAACCTGTTGGAGTTGATATAATAAGTCCATCAGACCAATATGTAGTTAATGGTTTGCCATCTAACTCGGCATTGATACTCAACATTGAAGTGGTATTTTTTCTATTAATACTTACCTCATTAAGTGCAATTCCGCTTTTTTCTAATGAAGGAATTAAGTTTTTTGTTCTTACCTGAAGCATTGAACGAGAAACAAAACTATACTGTTTTTTTAAAAATAAACCTAATCCTTCAGAGAGAGCATCCTTGTGCAATGAAGTGAGAAACCCAAGACGTCCCGTATTTATACCTAGAATAGGAATTTCGGAATCTTGAATTAAGTTGATTGCCCTTAGAATAGTCCCATCACCACCAATTGAAAATAAAAAATCAACATCCTTATCAAGTTTTTGTTCTTCATCAAAATAAGTATATCTAGTAGCTTTTGATCCAAGGAACTTTTTAAGTCGATTAACTAAAGTAAAACGAAGTCCATGCAATTCTAAAAAATTTACTGTAGCTTTTACATATTGGAGTGTTTCCTTTGAGAAAAAAGCGTTATAGAGAGCAATATGCATTGTGTAAAATCTTAGTTCAAAGGTACGAAACTCCAAATAATGTGATTAGGTACATTAAGAAAATAGTGATAAGCATAAAAAGCTGTCATTTTATTTCACATTTCAGAAGAAGCCAATACATTTACAGAAAAAAATGACAGTACTTAGTGTAAACATAAATAAAGTAGCTACACTCAGAAACGCACGAGGTGGGGATATACCCAATTTGTTTCAAGTTGCTAAAGATTTACAGGAATTTGGTGCTCAAGGTATTACTATCCATCCTAGACCCGATCAGAGACACATCCGCTACGATGATGCACGTGCTCTACCCGAGGTTGTTAGCACAGAATTGAATATTGAAGGAAATCCTATTTCTGAATTTATGGATTTAGTCCTAACAATAAAACCTACTCAGGTTACCTTAGTTCCTGATGCTTCAGATGCTCTTACATCAAATGCGGGGTGGAATACAATGCAGCATAAAGACTATTTAAAAACAATTNTTAAAAAGTTTAAAGACGTTGGAATTCGAACATCTATTTTTCTTGAACCAGATGTCTCTATGGTTGAAGGAGCAAAAGAAGTTGGGACAGATCGCATTGAACTATATACCGAGGCCTATGCAAAAAAATANCCTAAAANCCCTGANAAAGCTATANAGCCNTATGTAAANGCAGCTGAAAAAGCNGTTGAGTTAGGTCTAGGGATNAATGCGGGGCATGATTTANGTCTAGATAATATCAATTANTTTTCAAAANACATTCCCAATTTATTAGAAGTCTCNATTGGTCATGCATTAATTTGTGAAAGCCTTTATTTGGGTTTTGAAAATGTNATTCCAATGTACCTTCANCGTTTAAAGTTTTGANTATACTTCATAGTACAATCATAGGNAATGCGGGANAAGATTTATTNATTCTACATGGGTTTTTAGGGATGAGTGACAACTGGAAAACTCACGCAAAAAACTGGTCAAAAATTGGCTATCGTGTTCATCTTATTGATCAACGTAATCATGGAAGAAGTTTTTGGAGNAATGATTTTTCTTATAAGCTNATGGCAAATGATNTAGNAGAATATTGTAAAGCTTATAAACTCANAGATNTACTCATTTTAGGTCATTCTATGGGAGGTAAAACAGCNATGTATTTTGCTTGCAACNCNCCTGAATTATTAAAAGCGATGGTNGTGGTAGATATTGCACCTAAAAANTATNTTCCACGACATCATAAAATTTTACAAGGATTAACTGAGTTGAATTTTGACCAAATCAAAACCAGAANTGAAGCAGACTCTTTTCTTTCAAAATTTATCCTTGAACCTGAAGTCAGAATGTTTCTACTAAAAAATTTGTATTGGGAGCAACCGGGGAAATTAGGATTAAGAATTAATATTAACGTTCTTAAAAATAAAAGTGATGCCATTAGTGAAAATCTAAAAAGCGATATGCAGTCTTTGCATCCTTGTCTTTTTATAAAGGGAGAATTGTCAGACTACATTCTTGACACTGATACATTACTAATTCAGCATTATTTTCCAAAGGCTCAACAAGTGATAATCAAAGATGCAGGTCATTGGCTTCATGCTGAAAAACCAGTAGTTTTCTTTGATTCTGTAAGCCGATGGCTTACAGGTATTACTTGATTTCTAACATTTTTTTTAAAAAACGTGATATTTAATTGAACTTGTGGTAGTACAGAATTCTTATATTATTTTTACCAACTAATTTTAATTAATGGAAGTAATCATTCGGCAAGCTACAATTTTTGACAGTGTCTCTATCTTAAATTTAATACAAGAGCTGGCTGATTATGAAAAAGAGCCAGAAAGCGTTAAGCTCAATATTTCAGATATTGAGCGACATGGTTTTGGTGAAACTCCTCTATTTCGATGTCTTGTTGCAGAGTTCAAGAATGAGGTAATTGGGATGGCTCTTTATTATCCAAGGTATTCTACTTGGAAAGGACCTACTTTTCATTTAGAAGATTTAATTGTTACCGAATCATATAAAGGTCAGGGGTTTGGCACAAAACTCTATTCAGAATTTATTAAGATTGCCTACGAATTGGGAGTCGAGCGTATTGAGTGGAACGTACTAGATTGGAATACTCCAGCAATAGAATTTTATGAAAAAAGTGGAGCATCTGTTATACACAAATGGTCAACGGTTCAAATGCATAAAGCTGAAATGGAGGCATATTTAAAAGGGCTTAAAAAATGAAAGTATTTAAGTTTGGAGGAGCCTCAGTGAAAGATGCTTCTGGAGTAAAAAATTTATTGAGTGTTTTGGAAAAGTTGGGGTATAAAGACACCGTAGTTGTTGTTTCAGCTATGGCAAAGACAACTAATGCACTCGAAAAGATCATTGAAGTTTATTTTGATAATAAACAAAGTATAAATCAAAATCTTTTAGAGCTCGAAGAATTTCATCTAAAAATAGTAGATGAGCTGTTTGAAAATAGAGCAACTAAATTAAGCCAGCTAGTCCATAATTATTTTGAGGAGTTGAAAATCTTCTTTAAAAAGAATAAAGTACCAAATTATAGTTTTGTTTATGACCAGGTGGTCTGTTATGGAGAATTACTTTCTACCACCATCATACATCATTATTTTGAATCACAAGGGCAGAAAAGTTTTTGGCTAGATGCTAGGGAGTGTATCAAAACAGATGATTATTATCGTTCAGCTAATTTGAATTGGGAACAAACTCAAAGTTGCATTAACTCTGAGGTAAAAGGACATCAATTTATTATTACGCAAGGATTTATTGGCAGTAATACAAATAACTTTACCACTACCTTAGGACGAGAAGGTTCAGACTATAGCGCAGCAATTTTTGCTTATGCTCTTAACGCAGAATCCGTTACGATTTGGAAAGATGTGCCAGGGGTTCTCAATGGAGACCCTAGGGTTTTTAAAAATACAGAATTACTTCATCAAATATCTTATCGTGAAGCAATCGAATTGGCTTTTTATGGAGCCTCCGTAATCCACCCCAAAACACTTCAACCCCTCCAAAGAAAAGAAATTCCTCTGTATGTAAAGTCATTTGAAAATCCTGAAGAAAAAGGAACCTCAGTTTCTAAAGGAAAATCATTGGATCCATTAATTCCTTGTTATATTGTTAAAAAAGATCAAGTACTTCTTCGACTTTCATCTATTGATTTTTCCTTTATTGTTGAGGAAAATATAAGCTATATTTTTGGNCTATTACACGAATACCAGATGCCAGTTGAATTAATTCAAAATTCTGCTATCAGTTTTTCAGTTTGTGTCAATAATAAATACAAACGTTTAGAAGAATTNGTTTTGGTCTTGCGTTCAAGATTTAATGTGGANGTAGAAGAAAAGGTTGATTTATTCACAGTACGACATTTTAATCAAGAAGCAATCCAATCAATACGAAATNACAGGAAACAAATCCTGTTGGAACAACGAACCGGTGAGACTATACAATTTGTATTAGCCTAATATTTTTCAGCAGCGATTTTATCAAGTATAGTTTGTGCGAGTTTAAGATGACTTTCAAATGTCCATCCTGCGACATGGGGACTTAATAAGACTTTTTCTGAGGTCAACAAATAATCAAGGGATTTAGGGCGGTTGCGATCATTAAAAATTGAATGAAAAGAAGCAGATTCATATTCGAAAACATCTAAGCCGGCACCTAAAATTTTTCCAGAAATAAGACCTTCAACTAAAGCTGAAGTGACTACTGCTTTTCCACGTGCTGTATTAAGAAACCAAAAAGGATTTTTCATCTGAGCTATAAATTTTCGATCAATCATACCATTTGTTTCAACTGACTGAGGGATATGGAGACTTAGTATATTAGCACGATTTTGTAATTCTTTCAGTGATACTTGTTGTGCATTTTCATCTCCTAAGTGGGTTTTAATATCATGGAAAATAACTTTTACATCAAATCCTTGGAGCTTTTTAGCAAAGCTTTTACCAGTATTACCGTAACCTATAATACCAACTGTTTTTCCTTCCAATTCCCACCCTCGGTATTTTTCCCTATGCCATTCTCCTCTTTCAATACTTGAGTGCGCTTGATGTAATTTATTCATTAGGCTTAATAGCATTCCCAAAGACTGTTCTCCGACTGCATTTCTGTTTCCTTCTGGAGCCGCTATTGTGGAAATATTTTTAAAATGTGCATATTTCACATCAATATTTTCCAAACCAGCACCTACTCGAGCAATAAATTTTAATTTAGGAGCTTGGTCAATAAATTTTTTATCAATTGGAAATCGACTTCGAATTACAATTCCACTATAGTGATGCAAGTCTATTAAGATTTTTTCCAAAGGCATATTGTAAGCGATATGATTTTTAAATCCAAGTTCCTCCAGTCCTTTTATAAGGAGTGGATGATTTTCATCTATGTGGAGAATCAGTTTGGAATTCATTTAAAAACCTAATGCAAATTTGGCAATATAGAAAAACAAGAAAATCCCAAAAATATCATTTGAAGTAGTTATAAAGGGTCCTGTTGCGATGGCAGGATCAATTCCTCTTTTGTCCAAAATAATAGGAATAAAAGTACCGACTAAGGCTGCAACTACAATTACTAGCATCATTGAGCCCGCAATAGTAACGCTTACTATAAATTCTTGTCTAGATAAAAAGCCAAAAAGGATGATTACCAAAGCCAATGCGAATCCATTGATCAAGCTCAAACCAACTTCCTTAACAAGCCGATTAAAAAGAGATCCCTTGACAATATCGTTTGCCAAACCTTGAACAATAATTGCGGAAGACTGAACGCCAACATTTCCAGCCATTGCAGCAATTAAGGGGGTATAGAAGAATAAATTTCTCAATTTTGGTTCACTCATAATGCCCTCAAAATCTTGTAGTATAAAGACGCTTCCCAGTCCACCGAGAAGGCCTAAAAAAAGCCAGGGTAACCTAGCTTTGACCAATTCTATAATATTATCATCTGCCTCTACATCATTTGAAATACCAGCCGCCATTTGATAGTCCTTTTCGGCTTCTTCTTTAATGACATCTACGATATCATCAATGGTAATTCGACCGAGCAATTCTTTATCATGGTTGACCACTGGAATGGCTTCTAAATCATATTTTGACATTATTTTTACCACTTCTTCTTTTTCCTGTCCCACGGTTACATAATCTACCTTTGGGATATAAATATCCTTCACTTTATCCTTTGAGTTAGCTGTGATTAGATCTTTGAGAGAGAGGCGGCCTTTTAACTTGTTTCTTTCATCAACAACATAGATAGAGTGAACTCGGGTAACATTTTCCGCTTGAGCCCTCATTTCATTTAAGCACTTTAGTATACTCAATCCCTCTTGTACTTTAACCAACTCTTTTGCCATTAATCCTCCGGCGGTATTTTCATCGTACTTAAGTAGGTCACGGATGTCCTGAACATGCTCATCATCTTCAATTTGAGACATGACCTTTTCTTGACGATCTTCAGGTAGTTCCAGGATTAAATCAGTGGCATCGTCTGTGTCTAGTTCTGCAACTTCAAGGGCAATTTCTTTAGCTGATAGATTTTCTAAAATTGACTCTCTGATATCAGGATCAACTTCTGCTAGTGCTTCGGCAGTTGTTTCACTTCCCAAAAGTTTGACCACGTAAGTGGCATTATCTTTGGAAAGCAATTCAATAATTTCTGCTAAGTCTGCATAGTGCATGGGTTTAAACTTTCGTCTAAGCTTGGAATCTTCTTTTTTTTGGATTAAATCCTTAAGATTTTCTAAAAAGGGGGTATCAATTTGAAATGTTGCCATAGCCAATCCTTTTTGTAAGCTGGATGAAATCATCCCCCGAGAGCTTTTCGGGTCTTAAGCCAAAGATACTATCTTCTCTTAAATTATAAGGAAGATTCAAGGATTTTAAACTGTTTCGTAATGTTTTCCTTCTTTGTTGAAAGCTTAATTTTACTACTTTATTAAGTAGCGTTTCATCACAATCAAGGCTGATATTTTCTTTTCTCGTCAGCTTTATCACAGCTGAATCTACTTTGGGAGGAGGGTTAAAAACAATTGGAGGGACTGTGAAGAGGTATTCTGTTTTATAATATAATTGAGATAATACAGAGAGGATGCCGTATTTTTTTGAACCTGGGGGTTCGCAAATGCGTTCAGCAACTTCTTTTTGAAACATACCTGCAAAAAAAGGAATCTGAATTTTATTTTCAAGAACTTTAAATACGATTTGAGAAGAAATGTTATAGGGGAAGTTTCCGATTACAGAAAATGTTTTAGCCCCAAAAATTGTTTTGAGATCAAGTTTAAGAAAGTCACCTTGAATGAGATTTAATTCTTCTGAGTTATATTTTTTTTGTAAAAAATGAATGGACTCTTCATCAACTTCAATGAGATGCAACGCAGCTGTTTTAGGTACTAAATATTGGGTTAATACACCTGTACCTGGGCCAATTTCAAGAACATTTTGATGAGCACTGTAATCAAGTAGATCAGCAATTTTTTTTGCAATATTGAGGTCTGTTAAAAAGTGTTGCCCTAATTTTTTCTTTGGGCGCACATTTTTCATTTGTACTCATATATTAGTTGAAGTTCCGTTCTAAAAAATAAAATTTTTTCTCCAAATTTGTCCTTTGCCTTTTGTCCGAGTGATGGTGCATCTTCTTTTAGATAAGATTCGTATTGTTTGCGATGATCACAATAGTACTGAACCGCATAGCTTATTCCATCTGTGTCTTGATCCGTAATAATTTTAAAAATTTTGGTTTCTGTAAACTTTTTAGTGCCAAGCATTTCAGGTATGTGTTCTTGTTTCATCCACTTCAGCCATTTTTGTTCTACGGAAGGCTCTAAATGCGCAGCAACATTGTAAATAAGCATCTTAGTTTATTTTATCAAAACCGGTGTAAGGGACCAATACTTTAGGAATCAAAATCCCATCTTCAGTCTGAAAATTTTCAAGCATCCCCGCNACTACTCTTGGTAGAGCGAGAGAACTTCCATTTAAGGTATGAACACTTTGTTTCTTACCTTCNTTTGTTTTGTATCTCNTCTGCAAGCGTTCNGCTTGAAAACTATTGAATGTNGAAACCGAACTAATCTCGAGCCAANGTTTTTGTGCGGTAGAATATATTTCAAAATCATAGGTTAATGCTGAGGTGAATCCTAGATCTCNCCCACAGAGTTTTAGNATACGATAAGGTAATTCTAAATCTTCAAGAATNGTTTTTACATGCTCCACCATNCCATCCAATGCGNTCATTGCATTTTGGGGTTCTTCAATTCTAACAATTTCAACTTTATCAAACTGATGCAAACGATTCAGACCCCTTACATGAGCTCCGTAACTTCCCGCCTCTCTTCTGAAGCANGGCGTNTATCCCGTAAGGCAAATCGGTAAGTCTTTTTGTTCTAAAAGAGTATCTCTGTATAAATTTGTAAGTGGAACTTCAGCAGTGGGGATAAGATATAAATCATCATTTTGAANGTGGTACATTTGNCCCTCTTTATCTGGAAGTTGNCCTGTGCCAAATCCAGATGCTTCATTCACCAAATGAGGGACCTGCATTTCTCNGTAACCTGCTTNGGTATTTTTATCCAAGAAATAATTGATCAATCCACGTTGNAGACGAGCACCCTTTCCTTTGTAAACTGGGAATCCTGCACCAGTTATTTTTGTTCCTAACTCAAAATCAATTAGATCATATTTTTGAGCAAGTTCCCAATGGTTAAGAGGTTCGTNCCCTAAATTTGGAATNTTTCCTGACTTAAAAATTTCCTCATTGTCCTCTTCGGTATTNCCNGAAGGNACNGANTNGTGAGGAATATTTGGAACTTGAGTTCTTAATTCNTTTAAAGATGTANNTGTATCCTGAAGTTTTTCTTGTAGTTTTTTNTTNANTTCTTTTAAGCNCGCAGTTTCTTTTTTGAGTTCATTTGCTTTTTCTTCTTCNCCGTTTTTGAAGAACATGCCAATTTCTTTTGCTAACGTATTTGCTTNAGCTAAATGCTGGTCNAAGTTTGNTTGNTGAGCTCTTCTNTCCTTATCTAATTCAATAATTTGATCTATCATTTCTAGAGCCTGAAAGTTTCGTTTTCTAAGCCCTTCTAATACAACTTCTTTATTTTNTTTTATGTAGTGCAATGCAATCATAAAGTATTTTTTAGCAAAAATAATGGAATTTTAATGCAAGCCCTTTTTGATTAAGCTTCTTTTGGAAATTTCTTTATCCTTTTCAAGTTGTTTTTTTAATGCATCTAGGGATTCAAACTTTTGTTCATCTCTTATTTTTTCAATAAATAGNATTTTTAATTTTTGGTTGTAAATATCCTTATTAAAATTAAAAATATGAACTTCTAAGGTTTGNCGTTNCCCATTAATTGTAGGTCTTATNCCTATATTCATCATNCCTTTAAATAANTTATCTTCACATTTTACNGAAACCAAATAAACCCCATTTAANGGTATTAATTTATAGCTTTCTTTAACATTAATATTAGCTGTAGGNAAGTCAATTGTCCTTCCAATTCCATCACCTTTAGTAACTATACCTGTGAGTTCAAAATACCTTCCCAAAAACTTTTNAACAAGCATGAAATTNGAGGACTCGATTGCCTTACGGACCTTAGTTGANCTTACAGTAATAGAAGATATATCTTGAGCTGGAATTATATNCACATCAAANTTATATGTCNNNCCCATTGCTGCNAGGTCTTTTGATTTTGCCTNTCTATTATGTCCAAANTGNTGNTCATAGCCAATTAATAANGTGTCTGTTNGAAGTTGATTCACNAGAAAATCTCTGCAGAATTCNAGAGATGTAAGTCTAGAAAAAGCTTCCGAAAANGGGTGAANAATCAAATTGTCAACCCCAAGTTTTTTCAANAAGTTCTTTTTTTCCTCTAAAGTATCTATCAATTTNAGATTAGATTCTTTTTGTAAGACCATCCTTGGATGAGGGAAAAAAGTCAAAATTGTTGATTCAATTTTTTTCTTATTTGCAAGCTTAACTAATTTTTTGATTATCTTTTTATGTCCAATATGAACACCGTCAAAAGTTCCAATTGTCAAGATACACTTTGNATNTGGATTATAATTCTNTATGTTTTGAAACACATTCATTNTTTGGNGTTAAATNTTTCTTAGTTCAAAAATACTGCAATATCATACAAAGACTAATTTGTTTCCTTATTTTTAAACTTTGACCNTTGAAAATAGCTAAGTGAGTNACCTTTTTTTCTTTTTTAAAACAAATAAATTTTTTTTAGGATGTTGCTTTCTTTTATTTGGATCAATTGTCAATGGACANATCTCTTGGAAACAAATTGAAAATCTGAAAGTTTCCCAATTTCCAATTCCTCTNGTAAAGGAAGCATATTTTGAACTAATTCAAAGTAAGGATGATTTAAAGTTATTAAAATCTGATNATGATTTTATGAATCAAATCGTTTTACCAAATGAAAAAGGAGANAATGAACTATTTTTAATCAAACCGTTACAAGTAATTTCTTCTTCAATTTCATCAAAATACCCTAACATNAAAACCTACGGTGGATATAGTGCAAANAGACCTGGNGTTAAAGTACGATTAAGCACANAATTTTCTAAAATAAANGCCTGGATTCAATTCCCTGATGGAGAGGATTTATTTATTCAGCCAATAAAGTTGGACGAAAAAATTCATTTTGTATATCAAAAAACTAAAAATGACAAGGCTCATGAATTTTTGTGTAAGACCATTAATAAAAATTTAAAACTAGAAAATCACTCAAATTTTAGAAAAAACAGAAAGCTTAACACTGAGCTTCGAGTTTTTAGAATTGCTATTGCTGGCACCGGTGAATACACAAAATATTGGGGTGATGACGATCCAAGTAACGGAACTAATGCAGAGGATGCTTATGCTGCTGTGGTTAGTACAATCAATAGAATTAATCAAGTTTTTGAGGATGAACTTAATATTCGTCTAGAGCTAGTTTCTGATGCATCATTACTTTATGAAGATGCAAATACTGANCCATTCACAGGTAATTTTTCTTCTGAACTTCAATCAACAATTGATAAGGAAATTGGTGATGAAGCTTATGATGTTGGACATTTATTTGATTTTGGAGAACCAAATGGTGATGCAGGTTGTATTGGTTGCGTATGTGAATCGGGAGCTAAGGCTCAAGGATATAGTACACATCCATTTGTAGATATTTATGGTGGAGAATATCGCAATAGTTATTTTGATTTGGATTATGCAGCACATGAAATTGGTCATCAATTTGGTGCCTATCATACTTTTTCTTACAATAATGAAGGCTATGGTTTTAGTGCTGAGCCTGGTAGCGGAACTACTATTATGGGGTATGCTGGGATCACTGGACCTGATGATGTTCAATTACATGGAGACCCCTATTTTCATTATTATAGTATTCAAAATATTACAAATTTTATCAACACCTTAAGCTGTGGTAAAACAGAAGGTTCATCTATACCTTCTTTTTTTATTGATGCAGGACCAGATTATTACATACCAATTGGAACNCCNTACGAGTTATCANCATCACCTTTGGAGGGGGTTGGGNTTACTTACAATTGGGAACAGTTAGATAGTGGGCAAATTACNTCTGATAATTTTGGACCTAATAATGTTATTGGTGGTATGGCAAGATCACTTCCNCCAAAATCTATATCNAACAGAACTATACCNAATATACAAANCATCCTTTCAAATAATNTGACTCTAGAAAATCCNGGGGTAGGNGATAGTTGGGAAACAGTTTCTATGGTGGAAAGAGACTTAAATTGGGGTCTTACTGTAAGGAAAAATATTGGTGATCAAGTAAAATTATCTCAAGATAAAATGAAAGTTTCTGTAATCGCTACTTCATCTCCCTTTGCCGTAACCTCACAAGATTCTAATCAATTAATTTGGAAGGGGGGATCATATCAATCAATAGCTTGGAATATTGCCGAAACAAATTTACAGCCAATCAATGTCAAGGAGGTTGAAATTTTACTTTCTTCAGATGGGGGAATAAATTTTGATATTCAATTAGCAGATCGAGTACCGAATAAAGGGGAGGCAGTTATTTATGTTCCAAATAACATTGATACTAATAACGCAAGATTAATGGTAAAAGCCAAAGAAGGTATATTTTTTGCTTTAAATAGAACAGCTTTTGCAATTGAATCAAGACAATTTGCGCTCAATTTCAATAATCATCAAAAAAATAACTGTGATTCTAATGATATTCAATTTGATTTTGATATTGTTAGAAAGAATGGATTCGAATCTTCATTTTCAATTCAATCAGTTGACTTACCGAATGGAGTAGAAGCAGTCTTTTCAAAATCTATCTACACATCAATTGATGTAAATGGTTCTATTATTTTAAAAGGTTTAAATCAATTAACTTCAGGGAATTATGACTTTTATTTTAGTGCAGTCTATGGGACAGAAAAAGAATCTTTTTTTGTCACTTTGAATCAACGAGAATCTTTTCTTGAAAGCCCCTTATTAAAAAGNCCTTTAAATAANTCAGAAAATCAATCNNTTAGCCCTAAGTTNATTTGGGAAAGTAATTTAAATGCTGATACCTACCGTTTACAAGTTGCTTTAGAAGCTTCTTTTCAAAANAAAATTTTGGATACAATTGTNAGTNAAAATCAATTTANAGCATCNGGTCTTATTTCAAANAAAAGATANTATTGGCGTGTCCTACANCAAAATTTTTGNAGTGAATCAACTTTATCTGAAATATTNTCATTTAAAACAACTACAATTTCCTGTNTAGAAGTTTCTGCTAANGANTTGCCAAAAAATATAGCTGATGCATCAGAATCTGTAAAGGGGATNACAACAGCATCAATAAATTTAAATTATAATTTACCAATACAGGATTTGGATATAATGATTGATATTGAACACACCTATCTTGAAGATCTTACCNTATATTTAGAGTCACCTGACGGTATTCAATATATTTTGANTAGTGAATTAGGAGATTCTAAAAATGATTATTCTAATACTGTTTTTGATCAAGAAGCAACTCAATCAATTTCAGCGGGCATNCCACCATTTACAGGAAACTTTAGGCCACTACAAAATATAGCTGAGACCTACGGAAATTNAGCANTAGGTATTTGGAAGTTAATAATTNAAGATAATTATGTTGAAGATNCTGGACGTTTGGTAGATTTTACCTTAAAAGTTTGCTTAGAGGGAATNCCNCAAACCAATAGCGATAATGACTCTATTCCTGATNAACAAGATAATTGNCCAGAAATTACCAACGAAGATCAGAATGATATTGATAATAATGGAATTGGTGATGTTTGTGATATTTTTTCTGCNCAAAATATCTCTNTTACAAAAAAAGATTCAACNTGCNNTAATAAAGCAAATGGNAGTATTAATTTCNATGCCAGGGCAAATTATATTTACAGAGCAGAAATAGTTGGAGATAATGGATACAGGAAAACTNTAGAGTTTAATTCTCAAGGAAATGGTNTTTCTAATCTAGCCACTGGTAATTATTTTATTTGTNTCTATTCATCCACATTCCCAGATTTTGAATATTGTTATGAAACTCGAATCAGTGNACCNGAACCCNTGGAAGTAGTTCCATCACTTAATNNAATTAATTCAATATTAAATNTATCCCTTAAAGGGAGTGATCATTTTTGGATTACTATAAATAGAGANACGTTTGAGGTTAAAGATAAAAANGAAATAAAACTNCAATTATCAAGNAAATTAAACCNTGTTGAAGTAAAAACAGCNAATTCATGCCAGGGCATCTTTGAAGAATGGATAAATACTTCTCAACAAGCTTATGTCTTTCCAAATCCAGTNTCAGAAAACGCAACACTAATTTTACCAGAAAATNTTTCCGTTGATGTTTTTTTACTTTCAGGAAGCGGAACCNTTTTATGGACAGATAAAAATATTCGAAGTGACGGTAAAGNTCNTCAAATTCCAATGAGTCNACTTTCACCAGGTTTTTATTTACTTCAGATTGCCTATCCTAATTCNGTTGAATCTATTAAATTACTGAAACGATGAAAGTAAATTNTTTNTTATTAATGATATTGATTTTGTGGGGTTGCNGCCCAGANCCAATTCCAGATCCAGAGGCGCCAACACTTATNGCACCTGCTAATTTAAANGAGTGCAATACAGCTATTGTTTTAAATGAACTTGAAAGTCAGGTTAAATTTGAATGGACAAACGCTTTAAATACNGATAGCTATGAGTTGATNATTGAGAATTCACTTACCAATATCAAATTGATTAAAAAAACATCCNTACTTACAGAATCTGTTATACTTGCAAGNGGNAANCCTTATCGTTGGTATGTAAATTCAACCTCTTTACTTTCANCAGANGTAAGTAAAAGTCAGGTTTGGCAATTTTATTTAGAAGGGAATTCTGAAGAAACTTATTTTCCCTTTCCAGCTGAACTTCANGAGCCTAAAAATGAATCAATAGTANCACTTGATGCCTCTAGCACTATTACTTTTTTATGGAAGGGTCACGATTTAGATCAGGATATTGATCGNTTTGATTTTTATATTGGAACANNAAAGAANGATTTAATAAAAGAAAAAGAAGGATTANAGGTTGAGCAAACCACAATAAATTTGGAGACTGGGACTAGTTACTTTTGGCAGGTTGTTACTTTTGATAAGGTAAATAATGCCTCTAAATCCCAAATTTTTAGTTTTCAAACAGCCGAATANAGCTACTTTCCATTATATTTACTCATGGTGNTTTGAAGCCCNTNAAGACCAAAGCTTACCACTGTTTCAAGNCAAACCTTTATTCGTTCCGTTAGCTTTTCTAATTCCTCTTTATCCCAATTATCNAGTACAAATTTAACTGGATCAAATACTTTAACNTCATGACCGATACCAAAACGAAGACGAGCNTAATNAGCAGTATTTAGCTCTTTTTCTATGTCTTTAAGCCCATTATGTCCNGCAGGGCNTCCTTTAGGCCTTACTCGAATTGTACCAAAAGGGAGATGTAATTCATCTGTAAGTATTAGAATATTTTCTANAGGAATTCTNTCTTTAANAGCCCAATGNCGAACAGCTTTTCCACTTNTATTCATGAAGGTNCTCGGTTTTATCATTACAAAATGCCTNCCCTTTNTTTTAAAGGAACTATAAGAAGCTAATTTTTTTATTTNCCAAACACAANTATTTATTTCAGCNAGCTNATCNAATATTTTAAAACCAATNTTATGTCGGGTGTTTTCATATTCTGGNCCAATGTTTCCTAAACCTACAATTAAGAATTTGTGCATAGCAANTGATTGATCTTTTTTAAAAAAANNTTTGAATGAAAACATTCACTAAAATAAAAAAAGCATGTGAGANTCTCNCATGCTTTNNATATAATAGANAGGATAGATTAATTTTCNGCATNAGGAGTTNCTTCTCCTTCTGATTTTCCATCTACTCCTTCTTCGGTAGTTNNTTCCTCAGTCCCTTCAGCNGTTTCTANTTCATCATCTAATNNCATTGAAGCNCGTGATGNACGNACCTGACAAACTACAGTATTGTCAGGGTGAAGGATTATATAATTATCAGATTTCAATTCGGAAGTATAAAGTTTATTACCCAATTCAAGATTTGAAATATTTGCAATGATAGAATCAGGTAAATTTTTGGGTAGTGCCTTAATTCTCAATTTGCGTTTATTACGGCTTAATACACCACCACCAGTTAATACCCCAGGAGCTGCACCTTCAATTTTTACAGGAATATCCATGGAAACTTCTTTATCATCAAAAAGACTGTAAAAGTCTACATGAAGTATTTTGTCGCTTAAAGGGTGAAACTGAATATCTTGAAGTATAGCGTTAATTTTATCACCACCTTCAAATTCAATAACAACTGTATGTGCATTTGGTGTATATACAAGTTTACTGAAATCAAGTTCCGGTGCAGAAAAGTGAAGGGGTTCTCCACCACCATATAATACACAGGGAACATTTCCAGCATTACGTAAGGCTTTGGTAGCTAACTTGCCCACGCTTTCTCTTTTAGATCCTTTAATAGTAATCGATTTCATTAAATTAATTTTACATTATAAATTTTGAATTTATGGACTGATTTAAATGTACATTTTTCATAACATCAGCAAATAATGGGGCGCAAGATAATACTTTTACTTTAGGGTGGCTAACTTTTGGTGGAATAGAATCAGTAACAATAAGTTCTTCAAGTTGAGAATTTTCTAATTTATCATAGGCATCACCAGAAAGCAACGAATGAGTACAAATTGCTCTAACAGAAAGGGCACCTCTTTCCTTCACCAAATCAGCTGCTTTTGTAAGTGTGCCAGCAGTATCTACCATATCATCAACTAGGATTACATTTTTTCCTTCAACGTTTCCTATAAGTTCCATGTGAGATATAATATTGGCTTTTTCTCGCTGCTTGTAACATATAACTACGTCGCTACTAAGAAATTTTGAATAGGCATATGCACGTTTAGAACCACCCATATCAGGAGAAGCAATTGTTAAGTTTGATAACTTAAGTGAGTCGACTATGTAGGGTAAAAAAATTGTTGAGGCATAGAGATGATCAACTGGTTTTTCAAAAAATCCTTGGATTTGATCTGCATGTAAATCCATAGTAATAATTCTTGTGGCTCCAGCAGATTCTAAAAGTTTTGCAATGAGCTTAGCTCCAATAGGAACTCTAGGCTTATCTTTTCGGTCTTGTCTAGCCCATCCAAAATATGGGATTACAGCTGTAATGTGTCTAGCTGAGGCACGTTTTGCTGCATCCAGTATTAAGAGCATCTCCATTAGATTTTCAGATGAAGGGTGTGTAGAGCCTACAATAAATATTCGCGTCCCTCGCACCGTTTCTTCAAATGAAGGTTGAAATTCACCATCGCTATAGCGTGAAAAGTTAATTTTTCCAACTTCAATTCCAAACTGATTGGAAATGGCTTTAGTTAATTCTTTACTTTGTGAACAAGCAAAAATTTTAGCGTGAGTTTTCATAGAAAATTAAATCTTAGCAAATGTAAAAATAAATTAACGCTTAACCTTATTGATCATTTTAAATTGAAGGGTTAAATATTTTATTATTTTTATGGTCTAATTTAAAATCTTTCGCCTGCCTCGGTGGCGGAACTGGTAGACGCGCTGGATTCAAAATCCAGTTCTTTCGAGAGTGTGGGTTCGATTCCCACCCGAGGTACTTTTTAAATACTTAAGTTATTGTTTTACAAAAAGGCAAGTATTTTTTCCCTCTATATGGCATCATATTGGAAATAAATCAATGTGTTTCATGACTATTTAAAATCTAAAACTTCTCAAGCACTCTAAACCCAAACGGAGGGGTATAGGTTTTAGAAAAGGGTTTTTCTATTGAAACAGGGGGATGGGATTTGATAAGTAATCCATTCTCTATATCTTAGAAGTATTATTAATCATAAATCAATTAAAATGAATTTATTTACAAATAGTATAAAGGTATTTCTGATCTCTTTTTTGTTAGTAGCATGTGATAACAGTGGAGGAGTATGGCTAGGTGAAGGAGAAAGTAAGGGTAAATCTTACACTTTTGGAAATCAAACTGAGATAGAGATATTGCAAAATCTTGCTTCTGCATATTCTGAAAAAAATCCAGAAAAGTTATCAAGTTATTATTCTGACGAATATATGTCTGAAAAAAGAAAAGAAAATTATTCCAAATGGCTTAATTCGATGGAAAGCATAAGTATGAAGCCTTATAAAATAATTCCTCTTCATCAAAAAGATGGTAATTTTAAACAAATTTTGGCTTGGTCAGAAGAAGAAAGGTTGTATAAAAATGGTTCTTATGAAAAATTAGATTTGATGGAGCAATTTGTTCTAGATGATAAAGGTAAAGTAAGAAGTTTTAAACAATGGAAAGCTATTGACTCAGCAAATTTCGGAAAGTCATACGGTGGGAAGTTTTTTGGAAAAGAAAAAAATCAAAATACAGGAAGACCATTTGTATTTTCCAGTAGAAATGAAACAAAAATAATTGAGGATTTTGTCGCTAGTTATAACAAAATGGATGTAGATGAAATGAAAAATGCTTTTGCAGATGAATTTATTCTAAATGACTACGAAGGACAAAAGNTNAAATATAAAAAATCAGAATTNGATAACTTTTTTAAANCATTCAAATCTGTCAGTTGGAAGCTNAACGCTATAATTCCAATTAAAATTGCCAATACTGATGCTGCTAGTGGAGTTATTGTAAGAGGAACTGAATCCAGAGTTTTTAAAAATGGTAGAACTTGGAATAAAGAACTTATGGAAGTTTTTTATTTTAATTTAGAAGGTAAAATCTCTTCCATAGAACAGTTTGCAAAATGATAATTTTTTAATATAATTCAAAACCCCTCCCAAGTGGAGGGTTTTTCTTTTACACCAATGGACACAATCCCAATCCCTTCTAATCTATTGATATCATTACCCTAACCTAAGATCTGTGAAAGTCATTTCAGGGTGGTATTGTTAGGTGAAAGTGTGGATAGTGATGGATCTTAGATTTTGTATAAAAACGTCCAAAATTCATCAAAAATGACTAAAAAACACCAAAAACGAGCCAAAATTGATCAAAAATGACTAAAAATAATCAAAAACAACATTTTTTCATTTTATGAACACTTCACTGTGAATTATTCGTCAAAGTTATTAATAATCATGTTGATTTTTAATTGATATATTGATAGCAATTTTCAAAGTCTAATTATAAGTTTGAATATGATTGGACTATTCACCTCACCACTTTTTAATTCTATACTCCTACCCGAGGTGCTTTAAATTATGAATTTATATATTACCTTCAAACACATCCAGGTTAATGACCTAAACATTAAATGTCAACAACGTAATATGTTCTTAAAAATAAAATAATTACATCTGCAAAATTTTTAGAAAAAATTGATCTATTTTCTTCTGTATCCCTAATCATGTTCATATTTAATTCAACCTGGATGGCATCAACAGAGCCATTATCTTTAGATCCGTATACTTCAGTATTATATCCCCCTGAAAAATAAAGCTCTCCTTCTTTTGGTGCAATGCNATCTTTTGAAGGGACTGATGCATGTCCTTTAAGTGCCAGTAGGTTTCCCATAGAAAATTCACCTGACAATAAATCTGATAATTTTAGGTTATCAAGATTTTTATCCAAAAGGTTTTTAACTGATGATTCATTTTTNAGATTTGAACTATTAATCTTTAAAGTGTCCATTCTTAATTCTGAAGAGGATAATAAATATCCCAATTCAATTCTTTGTTCTTTATGAGAATGACCATGAATATCAATAACTAGACCAGTGCCAAATTTATTTTGAATTTCATTTCTAAAATTATCTACTTGATTGTGAAATAAATTCCAATATGCTTCAGTTTTCATATCTCCACAATTAGATTTTTTTAAAGTTCTATTTAAATCTAGTTTTTTTCTGTGTAGTTTATTCAAAACAATGTAAGGGCTATATCCCATTGATTTTANATTAGATTCAATTTCTAATGCTATTTCTTTAGTGTATAAATCTGTTACAACAGTTGCATCTTGACATACCCTTGTTTTAATCCAATCAGGTACTAATTTTCCACCATGAACAGAAATAATAATCAGTGGGATATTTCCCTGTCGATATTCAATAAAATCGTTCCAATTCTGANTTGAAATAGAATCGTCTATATAATCNANTTCCTGATTAAATTTATCTGATTTTGAACAACTTATTATTATAAAAAAAAAGAATATTATAATCTTTTTCATTTTAACTAAAAAGGATTACTAAATGCATCAAAATTCCAAAAAATAGGAAGTANGAAATAAACCATTAAAAAAATAATGATTATTGACATCAGATTCATCAATATACCAACCCTTACCATATCTGATATTTTTAAGTAATTAGATCCAAAAACCACAGCGTTTGGTGGTGTTGCCACTGGTAGCATAAAGGCGCATGAGGCTGCAAGTGTTGCACCTACCATAAGTATATAAGGATGCACTCCAAGCATTATAGCCGTAGGTGCTAAAATTGGAAGAAGCATTGCAGTTGTTGCTAAATTTGAAGTGATTTCTGTTAAGAAATTTACAGCAGTAATTACAACTAATAAAATGATTAATAATGAAAAGCCATTTAATTGAGTTAAATTATCAGCAATCCAACTTGCTAATCCACTGGATTGAAAACCAGCTGCGATTGCTAGGCCACCGCCAAAAAGTAAGAGTATACCCCAAGGTAATTTTACCGCATCTTCCCAGTGCATTATTTTTTGATCTTGGTGTTNTTTCCTTGNACTAATTAAAAATAAAGAAATTCCTGANATCAAAGCAATNATTGAATCATCNAGACTTGGTAGAAATAAATTTAAAAAAAATGTNCTTGAAATCCATGCAGCTCCAGTAATTACAAATACACTTAAAACAATTTTTTCTTCATATTGCATTTCACCTAATTCTTTCAATTGCCTATTAATTTCTTCCCTTCCTTCATCAAAATTAGTTTGCGAAAACTTGAATGCTACTTGTGTTAAATAAATCCATGAAATAGTTAACAATATTATAGATATGGGAAGACCGAAAACTACCCATTTCAAAAAGCTTATTTCTATACTGTATAATTCTTGAATGATACCTGCAAAGACAAGATTGGGAGGAGTTCCTATAAGCGTAGCTAATCCTCCTATAGAAGCACTAAAAGCAATGGAAAGCATTAAGGCTTTTCCAAAAATAAGATTTTCATCCTCGGGAGTACTTTTCAAATCTTTCATTTGTTTGATAATAGCAATTCCAATGGGAAGCATCATTACAGCAGTAGCAGTATTAGAAATCCACATGGACAAAAATGCAGTAGCGATCATAAAACCCAAAATGATTTTTTTCACATCTGTTCCAATTAACTTAATTATATTAAGAGCAATTCGTTTGTGTAAATTCCATTTTTCTATTGCAAGGGCTAGAATAAATCCACCCATATAAAGAAAAACATAACGATGTCCAAAAGAGGAAGATGTATCAGCAAGTGGTAATGCCCCAGATAATGGAAATAGAATAATTGGTAAAAGAGAGGTAGCCGCAATTGGAATTGCCTCAGTTATCCACCAAACTGCAATCCATAATGTTGATGCTAAAACTGCATTTGCTTCATTAGAGAGCCCTTCAGAGTTAAAAAATAGTCTTGTTAAAATAAATAATATTGGTCCTAAAAAGAGACCTATTTTTTTTGAATTCATTTAATGGCAAATTTTAAATTAATCAAACCCTTTAGGGCCATTAAAATATAATTTATTTTACTTAATTTAAACTTATGGGGTCATAGAATTATAAAAAAAGGGCTTATATTAATAACATAAACCCTTTTTATAAAACTATTATTTTATTTATTGGTTAACACTAGTTTTACTGAAGATTCCTGGATCCTCATCTGGTGCATTTGAATTTGAGTTTAACTCATTTTGAGCATAAGGCATTCTTTCTGGTTTGCGGGTATTATCCGCTTCAACCATAAAGTATGGAACTGCTATTACGTTATCTGATTTCCTTAATCGACGGGCGTCATTGTAAGGCATATGCATGCCAAAACCAGACACATAACGTTCTTCAATTACCTCGCGTAAAAAAGCATCATCAGCACTAATATTGTTAGGATTTTCAATCCCACCATCATTAAAATCTGATACTTCAAATGGGGAATATTTGAAAGCTTTTCCTATAAATGAAGCGTTAAGGTTTCCACCACTGTTCAACCAATTTCTTACTTCATTTAGATGAGGTAATCCTGCAGTAACCCCTCCACTTCTTCCAGCCGCTTCAGCCATAATTAGTTTGTTCTCAAAAAAAGTTACCATATTTTGTGGCTCACGCTCTTGAATTATCCCTTCATTTCCACTTCCAGATGCATCAATCATATAATATGCCCTTCTAGCTGTTTCATCAGTTTTTGAATGGTTTCGAGACAAAGCATTTGAAGAATCTAAAATTTGAAGTAGATAACTTTCAGTACCATCTAAATTATTACCTAAATCACCAGATCTTGATCCTGCGAGTATAGTCCAAAAAAGATTTGTGTCTCCAGAAACAGCATTTCCTGGGACAAATTTTAAATCTCCACTTGCAGAAGAAATACCATTTTGTGCAGCTGATAATGCATTGGAATAATCTTTTTGATGAAGATAAAAACGTGCTTTTAAGGTATATGCTGCTGCAATCCAATTATCCTTATTGCCATTAAAATATATATCCTCATCAATTGGTTCTGAAGTCGCACCATTTAATGTAGTAATTCCTTCATCTAAAAGCGCAATTGCAGAATTATATACATCAACTTGTGGATCAAAAATTGGATCTTCAATTTCTGAAACCCCAGCTTCAGAATAAGGCATATCTCCCCAAAGTGATGCCCCAGTCCCAAAGGCATGAGCCTCAATTATTGCGGCTATTCCACTAAGTAAAGCACTATCTGAATTTTCTCTTATATGTCTCATATTAGTCATAACACCTCCGTAAAGGGCCCTCCATTCATCATTCGACTCCCCCGTTGATAAATTATAACCATAAATATTTGAATACAACGCTGCGAAACCAATGAGTTGTCCAGAATACATACCACTAACTCGATTTAAGTGACCACATTGAAGTTGAATATTAGCAAGCTGACCACCAGTCAAAAATAGTTTCTCTTGTACATCTGAAACAATCAGGTCATTTGGGTTTTCATTAATATCAGAAACTATGTCTTCACATGAGAATACAGTATACACTAATGAGATAAAAATTAAAAATTTGTAAATATTTTTCATTTTAATTATTTTAAAAATTAAACGTTACACCAAAAAGTGTTGATTGTGTCTGAGGATTAGTAAAATAATCAACACCTATAGCATTTCCTGTCCCAAATTGGTTTACCTCTGGGTCAATACCAGGAATATTATTTATATTGATCAAGTTTCTTCCTGTTACAGTAAAAACAACACTATCAAGGCCTATACTTGATTTTAAATTATCAGAGTCAAGAGAGTAGCTTAAAGATAGTTCTCTTACTTTAGTCCAAGTCGCATCATATATCGAAAAATTATAGGCTTGGTTGTCACCAAATCCGCCACCAATACTTCTTCGATACCATTGTTCGTCAAGTAGTACATTTCCGCCTCCAAAATCTTCAATATTACCTCTAATTGTAGTCCCAGCAGGAAAAGTAGTTCCTTTAACATTAACTAATGGTTCGGTTAAAGTAACCCTGTTAGCAGTTTCTTCTGTTGTCCCAAAACGCTTGAGAACATGAAGGGTTCGTGGTGAAAATTCTCCTCCCTGAGAGTGCTCTACAATAGCATTGAGAGAAAACTTCTTATACCTTAAATTCAATGCTACAGCACCTCTCCAATCAGGGTTAGGGTCACCTAAAACTACAAACTCTGATGTAATTTGAGGAAAACCATTTTCATCAAGATCGAAACTTCCATCTTCATTTGTTCGTGAACCTGTTCCATACAAAGTACCAAGTGGATAACCAACAATAGCAACAGATTTAACTGAGGCCCCAGCAGACATATCTACAAAAGTTGTCCCGTACAAATCAGTTACTACATTTTCATTTTTAGACCAATTAAGGCTAGCATTTAAACTTAAATCCTCCTTTTGTATAGCATTCCATCCTAAGTCAATTTCATATCCTTGGTTTTCCATTGCACCAAAGTTGCCATATTGAGTTGAAAAACCAGAAGACGGAGATAAACTAACATTCAATAAAATATCCTCAATTTTATTGTTATAATATGTAAATGAAAACGTTAAATCATTATTAAAAAACCTTAAATCAGTTCCAATTTCCCATTCAGTTTTTAATTCAGGCGTAAGATTAGGGTTACCTAGATTATTATCAATTCTGAAACCTCCTCCAAAGGAATCGATCACAAGTGGATCTGAATATGTAGAATAAGAAAATCCTCCTTCCGCTAAAGTATCAAATCTATGAGGAGCAGGTTGTACACCTACTATTCCATATGAAGCTCGTAATTTTCCAAATGAAATAAAATCTGTATTTAGTGCAGTATTTGTAAAATTCCAAGCAACGTCTGCAGCAGGATAGAAGAAAGAATCATTCATTGTAGAAGACGCCTCAAGTGCACCAGTTAAATTAATGAATAATTCATCTGAAATACCAAAATTTAAAATTGCGTATCCTCTATTTGATTTACTAAATGACTTTGCGTTTTCAAAAGAAGAAGCCTCTAAGGAACCATTTAATGAAGTTGTAACTTTAGTTACATTTACCAAAAAATTAGACACGCTTCCCGAGCTTCTATTGTACTCCCTTTCATTCAAACTCCAACCGATAGTAGAAACTAAATTTACTTTGTCAGATAAGTCAAACTCACCCCTACCTATAAAATCGTAATTACTGTTACGGGTAGCAATTTCATCTTCTAAATATTCACCAATTCTTCTTTTTATTGTTATTGATGAACCTGCGCTCCCCCTGGGAAAAAAGAAGGTTCTTCTGTCATCAGCAAAATCAACGTTTGCTCTCGCAATTAATTGCAGCCACTCATTGGGTTTAATTGTAAGTTGTGGAGTTACAATTACTCTATTAACCTGATTTAAAGAAAGTTGTTCTTCAGTTGTCCATACAGGGTTGTTATAGATCGGATTTTCATTATTTCCAAGATATCTCCTGTAAGAACGATGTCTTCTAGGAAATTCCTCCCCTGAATTATTAGTGTAAGTGCCTATATAATCTCTATTGTCAAAATCAGCAGGTGTTCTTAGATGGCCTAATTGAATACCACCAACATTTGAGTTCCCTTGTGTCAAGTTAGAATTTGTGTATGCAAAAGCAAATTTATTAGATAAACTCATCCAATCATTTAGCTCTGCATTATAATTAAAACGAATATTTGTCCTATCATAGGTTGAGCCTCTAATTATTCCCTCTTGTTGTACATTTGATAAACTGAAAAAATAAGTATTTCTCTCAGTTCCTCCACTCATATTTAAATCATTTTGCCAAAATGTTCCTGTTTGAAAAGCAGCATTAAAGTTTTCTTCGATAAATGTTTCACGAGAATTCTTTGTCGTTATTGGATAGTAAGTCGTACCATCTTGCGATGTAAAAAAACCACCTGAGGTATTTACAGAATCTGCTCCACCTGATCGATCTGGTATATAATCACCCCATGATTCTGGACTAGTTGGTGAATATTTGCCGTCTCGTCCCTGTCCCCAAAGGTTTTGTCTTTGAATACGTTCAGAAATTTCATCAAAAGAATAAGTCGAAGAAAACGATATTTTAGCATCACCTTTTTGTCCTTGCTTTGTTGTAATAACAATTACTCCGTTGGCAGCACGACTTCCCCAAAGAGCAGCAGCTGATGCACCCTTTAAAACTTGTACAGAAGCTATGTCTGATGGATTTATGTCATTCAATCTTGATCCAAAGTTAACTGCACCAGTGTTAGAGCTTCCTGCATTGACTATTTTAGTAATTCCACTGTTCATAGGGGAACCGTCAACAATTATTAATGGATCGCTACTACCTAAAATAGTATTAGCGCCACGAATCCTAATCCTACTCCCAGCTCCAGGATCACCACTGGTTCTAGCAACACTAACACCTGCTGCTTTGCCACTTAATGCGTTTGCAAATGTATTTTCTCCAGATCTTTCAACAGCTCCAGTACTTACAATTGAATATGTTGATCCTTGTTTATCTCTTTTTTCTGTAAATCCTAAAGAGGTAACCACAACTTCCTCTAATTGGTTGTCTGTCTGTAAAATAACATTTATATTATCGGAATCACTAACTATTATTTCTTGGGTCATGTATCCAATAAAACTAACTTCGAGTATTTGGCCTTGATTAACTTCAATTTCAAAATTCCCATCAAAGTCAGTTGATACACCAATACTTGTGTTTTGGATAATTACAGTTGCACCTGGAAGAGCCATTCCTTCCTGATCTGCGACTGATCCGGTTATCTTATTTTGTCCGTAAGTTAAAATACTTACAAAGAACAAACAGTAAAATAAAAAATTCTTCATAATTTGTTTTAATAAGTTAAGTATACTAAAATGCTTAAGTAAGCAATTTGAATGCTCAAATATATGTTTATTTTTAATCAATAATGGATGCAAAAAAGGT
>PAFO01000002.1 GCA_002705385.1 Flavobacteriaceae bacterium | reverse complement strand
AATAAAATTCATGGTCTATCAGAGGAAGGAAAACCACTTCTTGTTAGGTATAATCTAAAAAAAATGGGTGAGATTATTTCAAGAGAAGATATTGGTAAAAATAGTGAGCCCGGTTTTTGGAGGTATTCATTTATGTTACCTGTCGAAAAAAAGGAAAATAGAATTTCTTTGGGAGAAGTAATTACCCCTCTCATTAAATTAGAAGAAGCTGTTAAAAATTTTAATTTTAATTCTACTGTTCATATAAAAGATGAAGGATTATTACCAACTTCTTCATTCAAGGCAAGAGGTCTAGCAATGGCCGTTTCAATGGCAAAGCAGTTAAACCTCAAACATCTAGCTATACCTACAAATGGAAATGCGGGTGCAGCTTTAGCTGCATATGCGACAAAGGCTAGTATAAAATCCACAGTTTTTTGTCCTGATGATACACCTGAAATTAATATAAGAGAAATAGAACGTTTAGGAGCAGATACATATATGGTTAATGGTCTTATAAATGAGTGTGGAAAAATTGTGCTTGAGGGTAAAGAAAAAGCTGGGTGGTTCGATGTTTCTACCCTTAAAGAACCTTATAGAATTGAAGGAAAGAAAACTATGGGTTTAGAGTTGGCGGAACAATTAAATTGGAAACTTCCTGATATTATTTTCTATCCAACTGGTGGAGGAACAGGCTTAATTGGTATGTGGAAAGCATTTAATGAATTACTAGAGTTAGGCTGGATAAACGGTAGATTACCAAGAATGGTTGCAGTACAGGCAGAAGGTTGTGCTCCAATCTACAAAGCATGGAGTGAAGGAAAAGAATTTGCTCCACTATGGGAAAATGCAAAAACAGTTGCTGCTGGAATAAGAGTTCCAATAGCTGTCGGTGATTTCTTAATAATTCGAGCAGTTAATGAAAGTAATGGATTTTCAATATCTGTAACGGATGAAGAAATTATTTCAGCTAGAGACGAAGTTTCTAAAACAGAGGGTACACTTTTATGCCCAGAAGGAGCAGCAACTTTTTCAGCTTTTAAAAAATCACTTAACTTAGGAATTATATCCAAGGACGAAAGTGTTGTATTATTTAATTGTGCTACAGGATTAAAATACCCACTTCCTGAAGTTTCAAACTTTATAGATAAAACAAAACCTATAGATTATAAAGTATTTTGATTTTTAGGATAGTAATAACAAAGAAAGACTAGGCTAAAATCGTGCGTGAGACTTTTAATTTTAACAATAACTGGATTTTTGAAAATTCTGAGGTTTGTTTACCGCATAGTGCAGTTGAATTACCTTTTAATTATTTTGATGAAAACATTTACCAGAAAGAATTTATTTATGAAAAAATTATTAAATCAGAAGCAAGTTGGGATAATAAAGAAGTTTGTCTTGTGTTCGAAGCAATTATGGCAAATGCCCACGTATACCTTAATGATAAAAAAATTGTTTCTCACACTGATGGCTATACACCTTTTATAGCCCGATTGACCGATGAGCTTGAGAAGGGAGAGAATATATTAAGAGTTAAAATTGATGGAAGTGAAAACCCATCTATTCCTCCTTTTGGAGGTAGAATAGATTATTTGACCTATGCAGGTATTTATAGAGATGTACATCTGCGAGTTACTTCTCCAATATTTATCCATAATATAAAAATTGAAACTCCAAATGTTTTAGAAGAAAAAAAGTCCCTGAAAGTAAGAGTTGAGTTGCTTAATCCTAAAGCACTTGATTTATCAGGTTTCTTGACTGCAAATTTTCTTAATTCTGAAGGAAAAATACTATCAATTACTAAGTGTGAAATAACTGAAAATAACATTTTTTTTCAGATAAATAATCTTAAGAATATTAAACTATGGGATATTGATAATCCNTCATTATATGNGCTAGATATTTCTGTTGAAACACCTCACGGTATTGACAATNTAAATGAACGTTTTGGTTTTAGNTCAGCAGAATTTAATAAAAATGGATTTATGCTTAATGGAAATTCATTAAAAATTAGAGGCCTGAATCGTCATCAAAGTTATCCTTATGTTGGTTATGCTTTAGGAAAATCAGCACAGCATAAAGATGCTGAAATATTAAAATTTGATTTGCGGGTTAACNTAGTTCGAACTTCTCATTATCCACAATCCAAACATTTTTTAAATCGTTGTGATGAAATTGGATTATTAGTTTTTGAAGAAATACCTGGTTGGCANCACNTAGGAGATAAAAANTGGCAGAATAAATCAATAGAAAATGTACAAAATATGATTGAAAGGGACTGGAATCATCCATCAATTATCNTATGGGGTGTTAGAATCAATGAGAGCCCAGACAATCATGANTTCTATTTAAAGACAAATCAAGTTGCGCATCAGCTAGATAGCACTCGTCAAACAGGAGGAGTTAGAAAATTTGTAGAAGGTGAATTTCTTGAGGATGTTTACACTATGAATGATTTTATTTTAGGTGAAGAAGAATTAGGAGGAAACAGAGGAAGAATTCCTTTAAGACCTCAACGTGAATGCACAGGATTTAATTATGATNTTCCATATATGGTTACAGAATTTAATGGACATATGTTTCCAACCAAATCTTACGACAATGAATTAAGGCAAAATGAACATGTTTTAAGNCACCTTGAAGTTTTAAATGCAGCNTACGGTGATAGTAATAATGCTGGTGCAATTGGTTGGTGTGCATTTGATTATAATACGCATAAGGATTTTGGCTCGGGTGATCGTATTTGTTATCACGGAGTTATGGATATGTTTAGAGAACCNAAATTTGCTAGTTATGTTTATTCAAGTCAGGATGATGCAAAGAATGGAATAGTTCTAGAACCAGTTACTGTTTGGGCGCGTGGTGAAAGAAATATTCAAGGAGTTTTACCATTAATTATTTTAACTAATTGTGACTATATTGAATTTTTATTTAATAAAAATGAGGAGAAATTTGCTGTAGAGCCTGATTTTAAAAATTTTCCAAATTTACCCCATCCTCCTATTATTGTAAACGCAGAACACTTTCCAGAAAATGTGTTTGGCACATGGGGAACAGATTGGCAAAATGTAAAAATTGATGGTTACACTGATGGAAAATTAGTTAAGAGTAAAAAATTTGTTGCTGACCCTGTTCCAACTAACCTTGAAATAGTCCCAGATTTAGAGGAAGTNAGCNTAGGAACAGACGTTCGGGTTATTATTCGTGCTTTAGACCAGGTGGGTAATAAAATGAGATATCTTTATGATACACTATCTATAAATGTATCTGGTCCAGTAATNTTATTTGGTCCTAATTCAATACCATTAGCGGCAGGATCTGCTGGATTTTGGATACGCTCTATAGGATCAGGAATAATAAAAATCTCAATTAAAAATGTTCGTTTTCCACAAAAAGAAATTTCAATTGTTGCAAAATAAATGGTTATTAGTTTTTATGTTGGATNTTTTTNAAAAAAATAAGACTATTTNTATCGCTATCTAATNCTCAATCCTGAATTCTGATCAAAAAANTACAATGATTTTTCATTAAGGGTAACTTGAATGTGTTCTCCTGGNAAAAGACTTTCTTTATTATTAGNTTCTGATAATAAATAATGATTTTTATCCAACCTAGTATGGTAAATGGATAAATTTCCCAAATTTTCAACAAATTCTATTTTTTTACCTTTAGTGGATCTTTTTAATAAAACATCTTGTGGTCTTACGCCAATTATTATTTTTGAGTTTTCTTTACTTAAACTAGGAAATTTTTTGATTTTAACATTTTCTAAGGATGGTANTTTTAGATCCTTTCCATCAAATTTAGCCTCCAAAAAATTCATNCTTGGTGATCCTAAGAAACCAGCTACAAATTTATTATCTGGATTAGAATAAAGCTCNAGAGGGTCACCAATTTGTTCAACGCATCCATTCCTTAAAACTACTATTTTATCAGCCATTGTCATAGCTTCAGTTTGGTCATGTGTTACATAAATTATAGTTGCACCTAACTCTTTATGTAATCTAGTTAATTCAATCCTCATCTCTACTCTTAATTCNGCGTCTAAATTGGAAAGTGGTTCGTCGAAAAGAAANACATTGGAGCCTTTTACTATTGCACGACCTATAGCCACTCTTTGTCTTTGTCCCCCAGATAGAGATGCAGGTTTTCTTGTCATCAATTCNGTTAANTGAAGGATTTTTGCAGCTTCTTCGACCTTTTNTTTAATCGTAGTTTTAGGTGCATTATTCATTCTTAATCCGAAACTCATATTATCTTCAACAGTCATATGGGGATATAAGGCATAATTTTGAAATACCATTCCAATTCCTCTATTTGCAGGATCTANAGCAGTAACGTCTTTAGAATTAATTATAATCGAGCCACTGGTTGGTGTTTCCAACCCTGCAATAATCCTAAGCAAAGTAGATTTTCCACAGCCAGATGGTCCCACAATTACACAAAAATCACCTTCTTTAATTTTGATGGAAACATCGTTTATAACTGTTGATTTCCCAAAGTTTTTTTTGACCTCTTTTAAAATTACTTCAGCCATTTTTACTTATACTTTCTATATACTGTTAGTTTATAAGAATATTATTTGGATTTTATTTTCAAGTTATTGACAATACTCAATTAAATAATAACATCTGTCAATGTAGGTAAGAATTNAAGTTCTTACTAAATTGCATTTATGANTGGAGGAGAAATGTATAATAAAATTAAACTGACTTTNGTAAGTTTACTGTCAGTAATTCTAATTAGCTCGGCATCTTTTGCTAGAGATCTTGTTATTACTTTTGATGACATGAACCCAGGACCAAAAGCTGCCTTTGAAAATGCTATAGCTAAATTTCAAAAAGAAAATCCAGATATTAATGTTATAGCCAATAATGGTGATAGAGAAGAGCATAAGGCTGCGATTAGAAATTTTTTGATTGCAGATGCACCTGATGTTACTTCATGGTACCCAGGCAATAGAATGAGACCATTTGTAAAAGCTGGTCTTTTTGAAGATGTATCAGATGTATGGGATGCTAATAACTTTCATGAAGATTTAGCTGCTATTAAACCCACTATGACTATAGGTGGAAGACAATGGGGTGTNCCTTACTCATATTACCAATGGGGAGTTTATTACAGAAAAGANATNTTTGANAANCTTGGCTTATTTGAACCTAATACTTGGGTGCAGTTTAAATATATTTGTGATACTCTAAAGAAGAATGGAATAGCACCAATAACAATAGGTACTAGGTATCTTTGGACGGCAGCTGGAGTATTTGATTATATAAATCTTAGAACAAATGGATATAAAGTTCATAATGATTTAACAGCTGGAAAAATTAAATATACAGACCCTAGAATAAGAAAAACTTTCGAATATTGGGGTGAATTAGTTAATGCAGGTTATTTTATAGAAAACCATGCTAGTATGGCCTGGCAAGATGCAGTTGTTCCATTTGCTAATGGAGAGGCTGCTATGTATGTGATGGGTAACTTTTCAGTAGATGCCTATAAAAATGCAGGATTGACTTATGATCAAATAGATTTCTTCAAATTTCCAGAAATCACAAAGGGTATGCCTCGTGCAGAAGAAGCTCCTGCCGATGCTTTTTTTATTCCAACTAATGCAAAAAATAAAAAAGATGCCAAAAAATGGTTGGCTTTTGTGGCACGTCCAGATGTTCAATCTGAGTGGAATAAGACAATAGGTCAATTACCGATTAATTCTAAGGCAAAAGTTGCTGATGATAAATTTATTACAGAAGGTTTCGAGACTTTAAATACCGCTGTTGGATTAGCTCAATTCTACGACAGAGATGCAATACCAGAAATGGCTGCTGCTGGTATGGAAGGTTTTCAAGAATTTATGATGAAACCTGACAGGCTTGATAAAATTCTAAAGAGATTAGATAAAATTCAGTCAAAAGTTTATAAATAAAAAGTAAATGGGTGGTTTATAGCCACCCATTTTAATATCTACAAATTTGATTGGTTACTAAACTTGCTACAAAAAACCAGTTTTGATGAAAACAAAAATATTTATTCTCAGAATAAATTAGTTTTTGCTCCTTGGTATTTTTTGTTACCAGCNATAGTTTTTTTTCTGATTTATGTAATTATACCTATATTCCAATCGGTTTGGATTTCATTCTATGAGTGGGACGGACTTGGTGAAGCTGAATGGGTTGGTTTTGCAAATTATGTTGAACTTTTAGATGATGAGTATTTTTATACTTCTCTGAAAAATAACTTCATATGGTTGATTTTATATTTACTAGCTGTTCCTATAGGACTTTTTATTGCTTTATTTTTAAACCAGGTTGTTTTTGGGATAAGGTTTTATAAGTCTTTGTTCTTTTTTCCATTTGTTATCTCACAAGTGGTAGTGGGACTAATTTTCTCATGGTTTTATAATCCTAATTTTGGATTATTGGCNTCTATATTTTTGTCCTTTGGTTTAGAACCAATNGCTATTTTATCAGATGAGGATTTAGTTACCTATGGGATTATTTTTGCTGGTCTTTGGCCACAAATAGCATACTGTATGATTCTTTATTTAACAGGCTTAAGTAATGTTTCTAAAGATTTGATGGAAGCAGCAAGGTTGGATGGTGCAAAGGGATTAAAAATGTTATGGTACGTGGTTTTACCTCAATTAAGACCAGCGACATTTGTATCAGTAGTAGTTACAGTTATTGGGGCTTTAAGATCATTTGATATGGTAGCTATAATGACCGAGGGAGGACCGTATGGATCTTCAAATGTTTTAGCATATTATATGTATGAAACTGCACTTTCCGAATATGGTTTTAGGCTTGGATATGGTTCTGCAATNGCAACANTACTGTTTTTNATAATGCTTGTTTATATANGCTACTTTTTATGGCGCCTATATAAAAATGAAAGAGAAGTATAAATTATGTTNCCTAAGCCGATAGATACTTTTCCCAACAATTATCAATTANTNTACAAAATTGCTTTNCCAGTTGTATTAATAATATGGCTTTTACCTCTAATTGCTATTTTTTTAACTTCTGTAAGATCTGCTGTAGATATTAACACTGGTAATGTCTTTGGNTGGCCTTCACAGTTTTTATTAATTGAAAATTATTCAGAAGTATTTAAACGTTCAAAAGCAATTTTATATTTAAAAAATTCTTTTTTAATAACTATTCCAACCGTTATACTTTCAGTATCTTTGGCTTGTTTAGCAGGTTATGCATTAGCTATTTATAAATTTAGATGGTCTTTACCACTTTTTTTTATATTTGTAGCTGGCAATTTTATACCCTTCCAAATCTTAATGATTCCAGTAAGGGATATGTCAGTATCTACTGGTTTATATAATACAATTTCTGGTCAAGTTTTATTTCATGCCGCATTTCAAACGGGATTTTGTACTTTTTTCATGAGAAATTTTATAAAAGCTCTTCCATT
The DNA here is from genome assembly GCA_002705385.1 of Flavobacteriaceae bacterium. GTDB lineage: Bacteria > Bacteroidota > Bacteroidia > Flavobacteriales > Flavobacteriaceae > MS024-2A. Next base: position 3,846 of record PAFO01000002.1, on the reverse strand, counting down.
TGAGCTTATTGAAAGTGGGCGAATAGAAGGAGTAGGTGAAGCTAAAATATTCTTATTTATAGTTTTACCCCTAGTTCGGCCAGCCCTTGCCGCTTTATCTGTTCTGATTTTCACTTTTGTATGGAATGATTTTTTCTGGGCTACAGTTTTAACACAAGGGGAAAGTGTAAAACCAATTACTGCTGGGGTGAGATCATTAAATGGCCAATATGTAAATAATTGGCATTTAGTTTCAGCAGCTTCTCTATGTGCCGCCATACCTCCAGTAGTTATGTTTTTTCTTATGCAGAAGCATTTTATTGCTGGTCTAACATTAGGTTCAGTTAAACAATAAATTATTTTTTTTGAAGCAACTCATTTGTATTTTGGTAGATAATCTGCGTGTGCTTCCAACATTTCATCTGTCAAAGCATAAATTTCGTCTATAGATAAATGAGAAGAAGTTAAGGGGTCTAACATAGCAGCATGATATATATGTTCCCTTTTTTTAGTTAATGCAGCCTCTGCTGTAAGAATTTGTACATTAATATTAGTTCGCATAAGTGCTGAGAGTTGTTCAGGTAACCTACCAATTTTTTGTGGATAGAATCCTTTATCGTTTACAATACACGGAACTTCCACACAACAATTACTAGGTAGGTTTTCAATTAAACCATTATTCATAACATTCCCATATACTNTAAATTTATTATTGTTTACGATAGCGTCGATTATATAAGAAGCATACTCATGACTTCTTTTAATCTCCTCATTTGTAATAATTGAAATATCTTTATCTAATTCATTCCATAGTTCAGAATAATACTCACATCGAAAAATATATTCATCTACAGGGATCTTATACTTTTCAATTAGTTCTTCTTTATTTGGCTTAATGAACCAAGGTACGTATTCTGCAAAATGTTCACTAGATTCAGTTACAAAAAAACCAAAACGCTTTAATATCTCATATCTAACTTTTTCATGTAAATTTCTTCCAGGGAATTCTTGCTTTTTTGTTCTACTAGAAATTTTTTTATCACTTAAAATTTGATTAGCTAATCTTTTTAATTTCGGATATAGGTCTTCTCCAGTTGAGATTTTTTNAAATTTTTGAAAAAATGCCATGTGGTTTATTCCTGCACATTGATAACTTATATTATTTATGTTTTCTTGAAGGTCTTCAGCTAACATTTCAGCTGTTCCTTGAACTGAGTGGCAAAGTCCAATATTTCTTATATTTGGAAAAACCTTATTAATAGCAATCATATTTGTACACATTGGATTAACATATTGCATCCATAAAGCATTTGGACAAACTTGCTCTATATCTTCAGCTATATTTAAAAGCACAGGTATTGTTCTTAAGCTTCTCATAATTCCACCTATACCTAGAGTATCGGCAATAGTTTGTTTTAAACCAAACTTTTTTGGAATTTCAAAGTCAATAACTGTAGAAGGCTTATATCCACCTACTTGAATTGTTGTTTGAACAAAATCAGCATCTAATAAAGATTCTCTTCTGTTTGTATGCATGGATATTTTAGGAGTTGCACCCATTTTCTTTGCAATTATCTCTAAGACTTCTTTGGTTTTTATCAATCTATTTTGATCAATATCCATAAGCGCAATTTCTATTGATTTAAATTGCTCAATTGTTAATAGATCTACCACAATATTTTTTGTGAATACTGTACTGCCTGCGCCAATTATGGTAAGCTTTGTCATTACCATAAACCTTTTTTAATAAGTATTTTTTTTAAAAGTAAGCAATCGTCTACTATTAATCCATCTACTCCATAATCAATTAATTCATTAATATGGTTTTCTTTGTTAATAACCCATACAATGATTTTAGTTCCTGTTTGTTTTATTTTTTNAATTAAAGATCTATTTAAGATCTTTATACCTNTATANAAAAGAGGTAATTCAAGNCAAGGAACATNTATATCAGAAATAACCCCTAATCTAAGTGAAATCATAATACTTAAAGACTTTAATGTACCAGCGCTAAAACATATAGATCCTTTTATNAGATTTCTAATATATGAAATTCTTTGATCGTTAAAACTGGCAATACATATTCTATCAAATGTTTCGGTTTTATTAATAACATTCGCTAACGGTTCTGCAACTTTCCAAGACTTCGCGTCTATATTGAAATAAGTTGAAGGAAATTCTTCAAGGGTTTCTTCTAATTTTGGAATTAAATGGCTTCCTTTTAAACGTATTTTTTCAATGTCTTTAGAAGTTAAATTTTTTAAAGCTATATCGTCTCCGGTTAATCTTTTTAAAGTAGGATCGTGTATTATATAAGAAATAGAGTCCTTACTAGCATGAACATCTGTTTCAATATGTGTGAAACCCAAATCTCTAGCTTTGGAAAATGCTGAATGTGTATTTTCTAAATATTGATTAGAATTATTTCTGGAAAAAAAATGTGCACCTCTATGAGGAAGTGCAATAAATCTTCTAGAATTTAGAAAATGGAATTGCTTTTTGAACGATTTAAAATTTTTATTAATTTTTGACACATTATTGGCCTATCATTTTTTTGATTTTATAAATCAATAAATACTTTTTTCAGCAAATCATAAATCAAATGTATTATTTGATGATTAGGTTTCTCCAGTTTTTCTTTAGAAAATTCCTATCTATTTTTCTATTATTGTTTCTAGGTAAATTTTTAAGAGTATGTATTTTTTTTGGTTTTTTGTAAGAGGAGATTTCTTTTGATAAAAAATCTACAATTTGGCTTTGAGTTAGTTTCATACCTTTATTAAAAACAACGAAAGCAGTTACAATTTCACCCCATATTTCATCAGGTATACCTATTACCACCACCTCTGAAATTTCTTTAAGTTGCAAAATAATACTTTCCACTTCATTTGGGTATATATTAAAACCTCCTGATATAATCATATCACTTTTTCTTCCAGTTAAGTATAAATATCCGTCTCCATCCATCCAACCGAGATCGTTTGTATGAAACCAACCATTTTTAATGTTTTCATTTTCTAGCTTATCAGTATTCCAATATTTGAAAGAAGCGACTCCTTTAGCTTCTATACATATTTCACCAACCTGTCCTATTTTTACTTTTTTTCCTAATTCATTAATTATTTTAATGTTTACATTAATGCTGGCTCGACCACAGGATGAAAGACGTATATTTTTATTTCTAAATTTTGATATTTTGTGTTCATGCGGATAAAGAACAGTAACTGGTTGTGGTACCTCTGTCATTCCATAATGTTGTCTGAAAATATAACCAAAGTGCTCTATTCCTACTTTTAATATGTTGGTTGGAATAGGTGAAGCTCCGTAAAAAATTCTTTTTAAAGAAGACAAGTCGAATTTTGTTTTATTTAAGTCTTCTATCAATCTTTTAATCATTGTAGGTACGAGGAATAGATAAGTTACTTTTTCTTTATTAATCATTTCTTGTAATTTTTTTGTATTAAATTCTTCACTTATTATATTTGTGGCTCCTCTAATAAAAAAAGGATGTAAAAAATTTCCCGATGCATGAGTTAATGGAGCCATATGAACAATTGAGTCTGAAACATCTAAACTACTCTCTAATGCTAAAAAAAAATTATTCAGCCTATGTTGGTGTTGTTTCCAACTATATGTAATTCCTTTTGGATTACCTGTAGTACCAGAGGTATATTGTATCCTCATTACATCATTTTTATTCACAAGAATATTAGGAGGAGATTTTTTTGAATTATCAGTTAAATTTTCATAGGTAATGAAATCTTCATATTGCCATTTTATTCCAATAACCTTAACTAAAAACCTGATACTTTTCATAGTGCTTTTTATATTTTCCTTAAACTCTTCACTTGTGAAAATTATGTTTGG
>PAFO01000054.1 GCA_002705385.1 Flavobacteriaceae bacterium | reverse complement strand
CGGCTTGACTGCCCAAGCTAAAGGAGAAGATAATACACGAGAGGTAGTTCAAATATTAATTAGGGGGCTATTTATTGGTGTACTTTTAGGGATTTTTATCCTGTTAATTTCTCTTCCAGTTTTCAGAATTTTTTTCTTAATTTCTCCAGCTGAGCCATCTGTTGAAGCCCTTGCGTTAACGTATGTTGAAATAAGAGTTTTTTCTGCCCCAATCGCAATAGCTAACATAACTTTAATAGGTTGGCTAATCGCCATGGAACGAGCTTTTAGAGTTTTTTTTATTCAATTTTTTGTGAATATCTTAAATTTGTCTCTTAGTATGTTATTAGTTTTAACTTGGGAATATGGTATAGAGGGGGTAGCTTATGCAACGCTAATCTCTGAAGTGTGTGGATTTTTTCTTTCCCTAATACTGTGTCGAAACGTGATAGATTATAGATCAAATTTTACGGTTAATGGAATCTTCAATGCGGCCAAATGGATGAATTTATTTTCTATAAACTTTAATATCTTCCTTCGCTCTTTGCTTTTGGAAATGGTGTTCTTAAGTTTCTTATTTTGGGGTGCTAGTTTTGGGACTTTAGTTCAAGCTGCAAACCAAATTCTAATACAATTCTTACATATTTTTTCATATTCTTTAGATGGTTTTGCATTTGCAGCCGAAGTACTAGTCGGTATTTCTTACGGTCGAAAAAAGTTAAATGATTTACGGAAATCTGTTTTACTTTGTACTAGGTGGGCGGCAATTATAGCATTCGGCCTATCTTTACTAGTTTTCTTGTTTGGTTCGGTTTTTATTGATTTAATGACTACCTCAGTTGAGGTTGTAAAAATTGCAAATGAGTATATTATATGGATCATTTTAGCTCCAACTATAAGCTTTTTAGCATATATAATGGATGGGGTTTTTTTAGGTTCCACTCATACTATAGCAATGAGAAAAGCTATGTTAATAGCGACCGTATTTTATTTTTCTATTGCAATCATTTTTAGCAGTGTCTACCAAAACCATGGTTTATGGCTTTCATTAAGCCTTTTTCTGATTGCTCGAGCATTGACCTTATTTTATTTCTATCCAAATATAGAGCGATCAGTTTCTGCCATAAGATATTCATGATTTTTTGAACCGATTGCTTCAGAAATACTGTAATGACCCTCTGCATCCAGGATGTCCCTAAGCTGATTTAATATATTTTCAACAACATATGGACCTTGATATATCAGCCCTGTATAAAGCTGAACAACGCTGGCACCAAGACATATCTTTTTATAGGCGTCTTNGCCTGAAAAAACTCCTCCTACCCCTATCAATGGAATCTTACCTTCTGAAAGATAGTAAAGTTTAGCCAGTGTAGAATTTGAAATATCAAATAAGGGCTTCCCTGATAAACCACCTACCTTATACTCATAAGAGCCTTTAAAGTGAGGCCTTTGAATGGTCGTGTTAGTAGCAATTATACCTGAAATTTTGTACTTTTTACAAACCTTGACTACCGATTTAAGTTCTTGATTGTTTAGATCTGGAGCAACTTTAATTAAGATAGGTTTCTTATGTGCTATCATGACCTCACTTTGCATAATACTTAGAACTAACTGATTAAGGTCACGAAACCGTTGTAAATCACGCAAACCGACCGTATTTGGACTGGAAACATTTACGGTGATAAAATCTACGTTCTGGGCGTTGAGTGTCAATACTTTAACAAAGTCTGAAATTCGGTCTGAACTATTTNTGTTGGCTCCAACATTTATTCCAATTTTTCCATTACCCTTGTAGGCTTTTATTTTTCTTGATACATAATGCATGCCTCGATTATTGAAACCTAGCCTATTTATTATTGCATAATCTTTTTTTAACCTAAATATTCTGGGTTTTCTGTTACCCGTTTGTGGATATGGAGTAACAGCGCCTACCTCGATAAAACTAAATCCTAAAGAAAATAAGCTCTTNATTANCTCAGCATTCTTATCAAANCCNGCTGCGAGACCAACAGGNTGGGGTAATTTAATATCACAAAAATTTAGCGCTAGCCTATCATCNTNTGGTATATTTTTTACCTTNATAGGNTTTATTTGAAGGAATTTTATTGCAAGACTATGGGCAATCTCTGCGGGTAAAAAATTAAGTAAATTAGTTACTAATCTGTTCATTTTGATTTTCAAACAGAACTTCCTTTTACTTTTCTGGTCTGTAGTACAACTTTATAAAGAATCTGGGAACATCTTAAAGTGTCATAATAATGAGGAAAGAGTTCTTCATTTCTCGAAGCTTCCCATCTTAATTTAGATTTTAAATCAATTTCTTTAAATGCCAGGATTACAACCTGTGTATACTGATTGAAGTATTTTTTAATTGTACTATAAAGTTGTTCGCGAGTTGATAAGTGTATAAAGCCATCTCGTAAATCAGTAACTGTTCCTTGAGTTTCTCCCTCAATCAAAAAGAACTCAAAATCTGACTTTATAAAGACTTTATAAACTAACATCAAGTAAGCTCAAGTAAAACAAAAATGACTGCCCTAACTCTGATTATACCCTTACCTTAATCCAATTCACTTTGGAAAGTCTACGGATTGTGCTAATTATAATTCTCTGCTAACGTATGGTAATAGAATGATACATGTGAACGCATAGTCCATAGTAAAGACTGTTAATGTTACAATATGACTTCACCGAAGCCGGCTCGGAATTGCTGGTGATTGTAAAAAGGGACAAGGGAAATGACCAAAGGTATAGTTAAATGGTTTAACGTTAGTAAGGGTTTTGGTTTTATCCAGCCAGAGGGTGGTGGCAAAGATGTCTTTGTCCATGTTACCGCTGTGAGAGAAGCTGGTTTGGAAACTCTTGAAGAAAACCAAGAAGTAGAATTCGAGATGGTTGATGGTCGTGACGGTAGAGAGTGTGCGGGAGATATCAAAATATCTTAAGGTTAGTAAAGGATTTATTTATCAGCTGGTATAGCTAGCTGGCGATAAATTGATGGGTCCCAAGCGCAAGCGAAGCCATCACCGTCTGGGTCCAAATTTTTTAAATCTACTTTAGGTCCACCAGTACTTAAGAAAAATCGTTGAGCATTTTCGTTGGTATTAAAAAATGCACATTCAGTCCAATGATCGAATGTCTGAAATGAGCGTCTCGCATAAACACTTTCCCCTTTTTTATTAATGGTACTCCTAGCAAAGGCCGCGATATTTACAGTATCTGTAGTTTGGGAAGGTTTTTCGGTTTCTATCACTATTCTTTGTTTTCTAGCAGATTCTAGTTTTTCAGCTGCCTCGGCTTTATCTTTTTTTTGCTGCTCCAATGTGTCTAAAGATAAATCTAACCGGTCATTTTCAGTCGATAAAGCATCATCTCCGGAAGAGTTACGTGATAAAGGGTCAATTTCAGTCTCTAAAGTATCAACTTGCTCAATATTTTGACATGCAAATAAAGATCCAAAAATAAAAACCATTAGTATCTGAAACGGACGATTTCTATTAATCAATTATTCCACCATTGAATTGGTTTATCTTTAAAGTTACTCTCTTTTTCTAAACGGAATGCCATATTAAGCACTTCGGCTTCTTCCCAGGCAGGCCCAATTATTTGAAGACCTAAAGGCAGGCCATCATTGGTTAAGCCAGTAGGAATACTTATGGCAGGTAATCCTGCCAAATTAGCGGGGACTGTAAAAACATCATTAAGGTACATTTCAACAGGGCTTTTATTACCCTTTGATCCTAAAGAAAAAGCTGGAGTTGGCGTGGTTGGGGTAAGTATTGCATTAATGCCCTCGGAAAAAACATTGTCAAAATCTTTTTTTATAAGATTTCTGACTTTTAGAGCTTTTTGATAATAAGCTTCATAAAAGCCAGCAGATAATACATACGTGCCTATCATAACTCGCCGTTTTACCTCATTTCCAAAGCCCTCGGACCTTGTTCTTTTATAAAATTCTTCTATGCCTTCACCACTCTTTAATTTAGCTCTGTAACCGTACTTTATTCCATCATAACGAGCCAAATTTGATGAAGCTTCAGCTGGCGCTAAAACATAGTAAGTAGGTAATGAATATTTTGTATGTGGCAGGGAAATATCTATTATTTCAGCTCCTGCGCTTTTTAATTGGTCAATACCATCTTCCCACAATTTAATGATTTCATTAGGAGTACCTTCAATTCGATACTCGATAGGAATTCCAATCCTTTTACCTCGGATATCACCATTCAGCATTTTTTCAAAATTGGGTACCTCGCGTGTTGCGCTTGTGCTATCTCTCTTATCATGGCCAGAGATTATTTCGAGTAATATAGCAGAGTCTCTAACTGTTTTTGTTATAGGTCCGGCTTGATCAAGAGAAGAAGCAAAAGCTATAATCCCCCACCTAGAACACCGTCCATAAGTAGGCTTCATACCGACAACACCATTAAAAGCTGCCGGTTGCCGTATTGAACCTCCAGTATCAGTTCCCAAAGTACCTAGACAAAGGTTTGCAGCAATAGCAGCGGCTGATCCTCCTGAAGATCCTCCTGGTGTGAGGGGAGTTTTGTTGGAGAGTTGCCAAGGATTTATAGCTGGCCCATAAATAGAGGTTTCATTAGACGAGCCCATGGCGAATTCATCCATATTAAGTTTACCTAGTAAAATGGCATCTTCTGCCCATAATTTACTAGTTACTGTACTTTCATAGGAAGGTCTAAATCCTTCTAAAATTTTAGATGCTGCTTGTGTTGGTAGTGATTGAATGCAAAAAATATCCTTTACGCCAATTGGAATCCCAGATAATTTACCCTTCCGGTTTGATTTAACTTGGCTATCACAGAATTTTGCTTTAGCTAAGGCTAAATCCGCAGTTATCAGGCAAAACGCATTTAACTTTTTGCTAGCTTCTATTCTTTCCAAATAACTCTCTGTTAAAGAAACCGCTGAAACCTCACCACTTTTGAGCAAGTCTCTAGCTTTGGAGATTGTTAAGTCTTCCAGATACGACATTCACTCAATCACTTTCTTGACAGTAAAAAAACCCTCTTTGGGTTCTGGGGCATTCTCCAGCACTCGTTCCATATAGCTACCGTCCCTTACAACATCTTCAGTTCGGTTCTTGTGGCCATTAGACATTTCAAAATTCAGAGCATCAACTCCAGAGGTGTCAACCTGGTCAAGTTGGTTCATAAGACTAACAATTTCTCCCAGTTGCTCAGCAAACATTTCTACATCTGGAGCAGAAAGCTCTATTTTTGCCAAATTACCAATTCTTCTCACTAGAGCACTATCAATAGACATATCGTTATTCTCCGGGTAATAAATTTGATTATGAGCTTTATCGCTGTATTTTCTATCATGCAAGTATTTTAATATTCTGTGGGAAACTAGGCAGACCTAATTAAGATACCAACTTATACGGTTCAAACATAATTTAATTAATTAGATTGGAATTAAATCCGCTCATCTTTTTGCTAGAAAGAAGGCCTTGAGTAATTTTTCTGACTCATCTTCATTTATGTTTGGGTATATTTCCAAAGGAAAGTCTTTTTGGCATAAATTTTCAGATAAAATATTAGAGATTTTAAGAGCTTTGGAGGTATCTGAGGCTCCATAGTATAACTTAGAAATTTTTGCATTAAGTATGGCATGTAAACACATATTACATGGTTCTAATGTAACATAAATTCGGTATCCATCTAATCGTTCTGACTTTTTATCTTTACAGGCTTGCCGAATAGTTAAGATTTCCGCATGTGCGGTAGGGTCTGAGAGTTCCCTTATTCTATTACCTGCCTTAGCTACTATAAGCCCATATTGGTTGACAATAACTGCCCCCACTGGTACTTCCTCACGTTTAGCAGCCTTTCTTGCTTCGGAGAGAGCTTCTTCCATAAAAGATTTAAATTTTGCCATGAAATATTCACTATTAAAGAGTTAAATAGAGATCAACTTTAGAAATGGATTCCAACAATTACCCTCACCAAAGGTTATCAAAATTTCTAGCTTATGCAGGTATAGCATCAAGGAGAAACTCTGAAAAGTTAATCTTGAGCGGTAGAATTTCTGTGAATGGATTAGTCGTAACCAATGTGGCCACTAAAGTCTCAGAAGCGGATGATATATGTTTTGATAATACTTATATAAAACATCAACAAGACCAACCCAGAATTTGGATTTATCATAAGACTGTAGGAGAAATTTGCTCAGACTCTGATCCATCTGGAAAGAAAACGGTATTTGATTCTTTTCCAGGAAGTTTAGGAAAAGTATGCCTGGTCGGGAGATTAGATTATAATTCAGAGGGCCTACTAGTTTTAACGAATAAAGGCTTTATCAAGAGATATCTTGAACTGCCTAGAAATGGAGTAAAGAGAACTTATGCTGTAAAGGTTTGGGGAAAGCATTTGACTTATAATGCTCTGGAGCCTCTTAGAGAAGGTATTAGTGTATCTGGAATAAACTACGCCCCTATGGCTGTAGAATTTCTTGAAAAGGAGGGTAAGACCAAATGGCTAGAAATTACCCTTACTGAGGGTAAAAACCGGGAAATTAGGAGAGCTTTGGAGCAGATAGGTTTTAGAGTAAGTAAGTTAAAGAGAATTAAATATGGATATTTCTCTTTGAAAAAGCTTTTGCCTGGCCAGATCAAAGAGGTACTTATTCCTAAAGCTCTTACCAAAGAGATAGAAAAGAATATTGACTGATTAAGGATAAATCCCTTAAAAAGAGATGTGGAAAGCTGAATGATCGCATCATTTTGATGAGGAAAGTCCGGACTCCAAGGAGTAATGGTGCCGGGTAACACCCGGCCGGGGTAACCCGAGGGAAAGCGCAACAGAAAATATACCGCTCGTATGTGAGTAAGGGTGAAATGGTAAGGTAAGAGCTTACCGCTTGCTTGGTAACAGGCAGGGCATTGCAAGCCCCACCAGGAGAAAGACCAAATAGGAACCGTTCGAACTTTAGGGTTCGATATCTCCTAAATGTAGCGGTTCGGGTAGGTCGCTTGATCCAGTTGGAAACAACTGGGCTAGATGAATGGTCATTGAGCTTAACGGCTTACAAAATCCGGCTTACAAGCTTTCCACAACTATACGAGTGATTTTTTAGCTATCTTCATGGGGTTAAGGCCCTTACACATATATATATAGAAATATTGTAGAAAATCTAGAAATAAATAAAAAAGTTACAATATGTCATAAAAAACCATTGATTTCCATAATTTCCCATGTTATTAAATAAATATGGGGCTAAGAGTTCATACAGGCATCTCCCTCCAATCTTAGAGTAAAAAAAAAAACTCTGATTGAAAAAGGCAACGGTTTCCGTCATTAGACGGCGATCGTTGCTTTAAATTGATAGGACTTCTCAAAGGTAGTTAGTAAGGTAATTATGAGACGTTTTAGAGGTGAGGCTGGAAATAAAGTAGACACTAAGGGAAGAGTTTCAATTCCAGCCCCGTTTCGGAGAGTCATTGAAGAAGGAGATCCAGATTGGTCAGTTGGTTTGAATCCAAATTTTGTTATTGTTTATGGTAGAAGAAACACTAAGTGTTTAGAGGGATATTCTTTAAAGTCTATGGATGATGTAGATAATCTTGTTTCAAGGTTGCCAAGATATTCTAAGGATAGAGAAACTTTGGAAAGGCTTTTGAATGCACAGTCAGTTTATGCCCAGGTAGATGAAAATGGAAGAATAGTTCTATCTCCAAAGCTTAGAGAAATTTCTAATATTACGGATAAGGCTACATTTGTAGGGATGGGCGATAAGTTTCAGATTTGGGAACCTGATAATTATATCCAAGATATGGCTTTAATGAACAAAAGACTTTCTGATAATAATTTGGAAGAAGAAATTTATTCTCTTTTAGATTACAAAGAAAATAATGATAGAAAGATATGAAAACGCCCGATATAGATTCTGGTCATATTCCTGTTCTACTTTCTGATTTTTCGTCTCTTCTTCCTCAAGTTTCAGGCATTTGGATCGATGGTACATTCGGTTTTGGAGGATATAGCAAGCGCCTCCTAGGTTCTGGGGCTTCAAAAGTGATAGCTATTGATTTAGATCCTGATGTCTTGTCGAGAGCCTATAATCTTGAGCAAAATTGGCCAAATCGTTTCAAAATATTGACTGGTAACTTTTGCAAAATGGGGCAGCTTGTTACAAAGTTGGGAGTTACTAGGGTTTCAGGAGTTATAATGGATCTAGGCCTCTCGTCTATGCAAGTGGATGCTCCAATTAGAGGCTTTTCTTTAAAGAATGACGGTCCTTTAGATATGCGCATGTCTAAAAAGGGGCCAAGTGCAAAGGATTTTATTAATCAGGCTAATGAGTCCCTCATCTCGGATGTTTTGCTTAAATATGGTGAGGAACGCCATGCTAAGACTATCGCAAAAAGTATAGTTACAGCTCGAAAAAAAAATCACATAGAAAGTACTTATCAACTAGTTAGTCTTATAGAAAAAGTTCTTGGTTTTAACAATCGCTATAAAATACATCCAGCAACTAGAACCTTCCAAGCTATTAGAATCGCAATTAATAACGAATTAGAAAATTTGATAGAAGGTTTGGTTTCTGCAAATAAATTACTGGGAATAGGGGGATTATTTTCTGTAATAACATTCCATTCACTTGAAGATAGAATAGTGAAAAGATTTTTTAACTTGCAAACCCAAAATGATAATTCAATTAATGAAATAAAATGCATTGGAGGTAATAGAAGGCCTTTGTTTAAAAAAATAAACAAGAGACCGATTATTGCGAATCGCGAAGAATTAGATATGAATCCAAGAGCACGATCAGCTAAATTGAGAATAGTAAAAAAGGTCGTAGATCAATTTGTAAGTATAGAGCCAAATAACCTGGGATTGCCAAGTGTCTCATCTAGTCTGAGGGATTTTCAATGCGAGTAATGATTCGATCTCTTCTTCTGCTTTTTTGTATTCTAAGCGCCGTTTGGGCCTACCAAGTGAACTATGAAGCCAGATCAATAAAAAGAGAAATTGAGGATCTTGAATTCGAAATAAAAACTGTCCTAAATCGTATTGACTTGCTAGAGGCAGAATGGGCCTT
>PAFO01000053.1 GCA_002705385.1 Flavobacteriaceae bacterium | reverse complement strand
ATGGGGATATCAGCCAAGGAAAGAAAAGAACAAGCCCTAAAATACATAAAGATGGTTCAGATGGAAGGATACGAAGACAGATTTCCTGAACAACTATCCGGTGGTCAGAAACAAAGAATAGCACTCGCAAGGGCTCTAATAACTAAGCCAAAGGTTTTACTTCTTGATGAACCTCTTTCCGCCCTTGACCCAGCACTAAGAGTCAAGATGAGAACAGAACTAAAGCAAATGCAAAGAGAGCTAAATATCACCTTTATCCATGTTACCCACTCTCAAGAAGAGGCTTTGGCCCTAGCTTCCGTAGCCGTAGTTTTGAATGAAGGAAAGGTAGAACAAATTGATAACCCCTTGGATATCTATAACAAACCAAAGAGTGCCTTTGTTTCGGACTTCATAGGAGGCCATAATATAATTCTAGAAGGTAAAACAAAATTTTCATTGAGAACTGATAATATTTCATTGGGTAGTATCAAAGCGAAAGGCTTGAAAAATGCAGAAAAAATGCAAATCGCAGATATTGAGTTCCAAGGTAGCAGGGTCAAAGTGATTTTAAATAATTCAAAATATAAGCATTTTAATGTTACGATGGGCGACGCTCTATTTTTTAAAAAAGATCTTAAGATTGGTGAAGAGGTTCTTTGCTCATGGAATACCAAAGACTTACACCGCCTTCATTAAATATAAATACAACAAATGTATTTGGCAGCAACTAGATACTTCAATAAGATATATTTTCTTGCTTTTGTCTTAAAAAGAAAAACTTGTTATAGCTATGAGTAAGATTTCTAAAATGTTAGTTGGTCCATGCTTCCCGTTTTCTCAGCTAACTTTTTTGAATAAGACAGTATTTTAATTTAGCAGATTATTAAGTTTCTTTTTAAAGGAGTACATTTTCATACTAGTTTCCCATAGCAGAGTTTTTAACTACCAGATAAAATGAAGACCATTGGGATTTAGCCAATTGGTAAATAAAAATTTTTGTAATTTCTGGGTACTGGATAAATCTTACCATCTTTTAAATAAATCCAAGAAAACAACTCATACAATTTACAAGTAAAAAAATTTAACACTAACTATTTTTTATAGCTTGGGTATTTAAGGACTAGAATCAACGGGTTAGTAATAACCACAGATTTTCCAAAAAGCTTTTTTTCCTCAAAAGCTTAAGTTCATAGCCTTTGAAAGATGAAGCCTGATAAAATCAGAATGTCCCTATTAATTTCTGGAAATTTGCCCCTCAATTCTATAGAACTCCTGTGCCGCTGCTACTCCCGACCCAGGCTTGACTTCAAGAATTCCCACATCTCGCATAGCCATTTCAGCCCCAGATATAGCACTCATTAACATCAGTTCATTAAGATCACCCAAGTGACCAATTCGAAAAACCTTTCCTGCGACTACTGACAAACCAGCTCCTAAACTCAAGCCGTATCGATTATATGCATGCTTAATTACTTCATTCGCATCTCTACCATCTGGAACAACAATCGCTGTTACTGTATCAGAGTACCACTCAGGAGATTTTGCACATAGGTTTAGTCCCCAAGCTGATACTGCCCGTCTGACTCCTTCTGCTAGAAAGGAATGGCGTTCAAATATATTCTCCAAACCCTCATCAAAAATTCTATCCAAGGACGCTCTTAATCCTCTCAACAAGGTCATAGGAGGGGTATAAGGGAAATAACCCGTCGCATTAATAGCAATCATATCTTTGAAATCAAAATAGCATCTAATCATTGTAGCTTTTTTAGAAGCCTCTAAAGCTTTTTTACTTGCCGCCATTATTGCTAGACCAGCTGGTAGCATAAACCCTTTTTGGGAGCCAGACACAGCAAGGTCAACACCCCAATTATCCATTTGGAAATCTACAGAAGCTATTGAACTAACACCATCGACATATAGCATAGCGGGGTGTTTTGCTTCATCCATAGCAACTCTTAGGTTAGCTATGTCAGATTTTACACCAGTAGCTGTTTCATTTTGTGTAGCTAAAACTGCTTTTATAGAATGAGTCTTATCAGCTGCTAAAATTTCACCGAAAGTCTCCGAGGGCACGCCTGTCCCCCACTCACACTCAACTACCTGTACGTCAAGTCCAAGCCGTTCACAAAGATTAATCCATAAATGGGAGAACTGACCAAATCTTGCAGCAAGAACTTTATCCCCAGGGTTTAATGTATTTGTCATGGCTGCTTCCCATCCGCCAGTTCCTGAAGCTGGGAACAAAAATACTTGGCCTGTGCTTGTTTTAAATACTTTTTTTAGGTCTTGAAACAAAGGCAAAATAAATTTTGGCAAATCTGGTGCTCTGTGGTCCTCCATTGGAACATCTATAGCTTTGCGTACAGCATCTGGAACGTTTGTTGGGCCAGGAACAAAAAGACTTCTTACTAATACCATTTTCTTTATCCTAAATTAAAATTGCTTACATTTGATCATAGAATTTATAAAACCCTATATAATAAAAAAATGAGGAAAAAAACAACAGGTAAATATCTTATCAGAAATGAAAGTTGACAAAATCAAGATATTTAACTTTTTCCAATTGTTTTATCACTACATTACACGTTTACACTAGGTCTATTTCCGATTAGTACAATTGACTTTCTCATGCGTTACCCATGAGTTTCGAAATCTGGCTAATTTTTAAGAAAACTAGGAGCTAGCCTTCCAAGCTAGAGATACGGTTCGAATGCCGCCACCCATGCCAAGACTTGAACCTCTGTAATCTGGTTAATAAAGTTACCCCCTGATGAAAGCTGGGGGGGTCTTTTTTTGTGAGACTGTGCAAACTTTGTGTTAGCTTTTATAGACTGTTGTACCTTTTCCAGAGTAGCTATATCTCCCTATTTGTAGAGATTTTGCGTTATTTCATATCCTTCAAGTCTTATCTCAACCTCTGTGAATCATCAACTTTCTTCGCTTTTTTGCTTAGATAATACCAGGTAGGATTAACTACAAACTACAATTTTCATAACCCAACTTGGATCCGAACATGAGCTGCCTTTATTAAAGAACATTCAACATTGTTCCTCTCAGCTAACTCTATTAAATAACCAAGAATATGGTCACATTCGGTTTGCTTTCTAGCTTCAAAATCTCGAAGCATTGACGCCTTTAAGAGAGAACCTTTAGCAGTTATGAGATTTAAGTTATACTTTTCAGATTCTACTCCAATATCGTAACCATTGCTAAGTACTATATTTTTGCACTGCTGATGTATTTCTCTGATTATACCTTCTCCATTAGCTGTACTGTTGATCTCTCCTAACGATTTCTGGAAAAGTACAGTGCTTGCTGCTGTGGTACCAATTAGCACGTATTTCCTCCATAAATCTAACTCTATGTGATCAGAAAGACTACATTCAAAGGCAGTCATTTTACAAATTTCATAGAAACTGTTAGCTATATCGATGTTGTGTTCAGTTCTGGGGCCAAATTTCAAACTTGCCCTGGTTGTAATGTGTTGGATTGAGCCATCCTCATTAAGAGCAGTTGAAACATAAGCTGTTCCTCCAAACACCTTTTCCTTGCCGAACTCCTTATCTAAAATATCAAAATGTCCCATACCATTTAGAAGAGGTATAACCGCTGCTCGTCCAATATATGGTTTAATATCTATGATCGACTGAATCAAATCATAAGATTTATTAGTCAGAATTATTAGATCAAATTGTTGTCCTGGTATATCCTTATCCAAAAAATTTGGATCAACTTTAAAATCTCCTTTAGTGCTAAAAATACTGAGACCATACTTCTTTAATTTAGCTTTTCTTTTTTCTCTCACTAAAAAGGATACTCTTGCTCCTGACTTTATTAAGTGGGCTCCAAAAAAACCACCAATAGCTCCAGCACCAAGAATTAAGATTTTCACAGATGAATTCCTTTCTCCTTTTTAAAAGACCTCCTTACTAAATTTTGGTGGAAAATTATAAAAGACGTATAAAAGGCAATCAGTAAATTGTCTAGATTACCCTTTATACTATCTAAATCCACTACTTTTAGGGATCTCTTAGCTTTCATTTCCAAAGTTTATTTTTGGTCCCCAAATTGTACCAAAAACTATTAATAGAAATATTAAGACAAATGCTAATATTGGCATATCGTTAAAAAGCCCCCTGGTCACGGTATCAGTCCCCGATAATCCTGATTGCTGAACCCAATAAGTCGCAAATGTAGACAATTCAGCCCCATTATCTCTGGCTTTAGCTAAATAGGTCGCAGTTACGTCATTCCAAAAATGCCTATAAGACTGCACATCGAGTATAAAAAATCCAGTCATTACTCCAAAAATTGAAGATATAATTTTCCCAGCCATATGAGTTCCTTGCGAAAATCTGGCAACTCTCAATGCTATAAAAGAAAGAATAATGGTAAGCACACCATATATGCCTACTGTTATCTGGTTACCATTGTTATACGCTAAAATACTTAGTTCTTGTTCCATTATGTTTCCCCCCATATTTGAATTATTTTTTACAAATGACTTAAAATAGAGGTAAGTCATCGTTTTTTATTTCCGAAACCTACCTGTGCTTACAAAGGCTAGCCAAAATAATAAATTGAAAAAATTTACCTAAAACAAGTATTACGTAACGTAAGGTCTTGTTTTGAAGGATTCTTTCCCCTCGGATCTATGATAAAACTCAAGTGTTAACTGTCAACATTTTAGTCAAGAGGAGAAAAAACATGAACATTTTAAGGGAAAAACTATTGATGTTAATCACGCTTGCGTGTTTACTAATTTCGACAAATTTTGTTTCTGCGGAGGCTCATTGGTCACGCACCGCTGAGGTACGAGACGGAACACCTCTACCAGTAGCAGTTGAACATGCTCTTGGTTTCGTCAAAATATGTGCNGAAAATGGTGTAGANNTNGCAGTTACATTNCCTATTTCAGGAAATCCTAATAGAATANGNTGGACNAGTAGTGGNGTAGATATAGCGACAGTACAAGCAGATTTTAGAAAAATGCAACAAGTTCCTGCATTCCAAGAACATTGGATGAAAGGTCTAGAAATGTACGAAAACCCGACAGACGATTGGTGGATAAGCCCCCAATAATGTTTCTATAATACTAAACTGCCTGAAAACCTAATATTGATAGGGTTTTCAGGCAGTCATTGTGTATTAATTATTAATAATGTTTTAGACACTGCTTTTGATAATTCATGATGTTGGCTTATCAAATTTGTTCATATCAATTCAAAGCTATCTAAAAGGATTTTTGTTCTTAAAAGTGACAAATGTGTTGAAAATGAAAGTAATAGATAATGTACCCTTATATAAGAACTGCAAAATCTTTTCTTGTTGATAGTTTTCGTACAAAAATTTCGCTAACTGATACTCATATATCTTATCTTATTTGCTGGCCTTGGGATATTGATATGTGGGGTGAATTAAATAATGGCCGTGCACTATCGCTTTTTGACCTTGGTCGGCATGGATTTTCCTTGAGAGCAGGTTTGTTTTCTGGTTATTTTAGGCATAAAATTCATATGCCAGTAGCGGGTGTAAGCGTACGTTACCGTCATCGTATAATTTCATTTCGTCGACTTGAGATGCGAACACGAATTATTTTTCATGACGAACGATTTTTATATTTTGAACAGGTTGTACTATTAAAGGATGGACGTTGTGCTATTCAAAGCTTGATACGTGTTGCAGTAGTTGAAAACGCGAAGTTATTGTGTCCAAAAGATGCTGCAAAAAAAGTACTAGGTATAAATTTAAAATTAATGAGATGCCCAGATTGGGTAAAGCAATGGATAAAAGCAGAAGAACAAAGATCATGGCCACCAGAGTTGTCTAAATAAAAAAATTTTGTTTTAAACTCTAAAGTTAAAATTATACCATTCTTACCTTCAAAACCAAAATGTGTGAGCAGTCGTACTCGCTAATAATAGGCTATGGTTTTTGGGCACCGTAGGTCGTTGGTTCGAATCCAATCGCCCCAACCACTTTTCAGTTTACTTAGGTTAAAAAAAAACCTCATTAACAATCAGATCCTTTATAACTTTACATGTATGTATTGATGTACTTAATTATATTTAGTTTTGTGTAAGAAAAAAAAGGATGTACGCTATCGCCACAAATGGAACGAAAGAGCGGAAGGCCATAATATTTGCAGCCGATGTAGTTGCCTATAGTAAGCATATGGAGCAAGATCAATTAGGCACTCTTAACTCTTTGGCTACTTGCGAGACAATAATAAAAACTCTTTTTCAAAAGCATAACGCTAGGCTATTTAATACTGGAGGAGACTCATTTTTTGCTGAATTTGAGAGTGAAATTTCTGCAGTGAGGTGTGCAGTAGAGTTTCAGAATGCCTTAAAATCACACAGTTTTTCAGAAAATAATATGATAAGGTTAGAGTTTAGAGTTGGAGTTAATTCAGGGTTAGTGGTTCAGAAAAGCGGAAATCTGTTAGGGGACGCTGTAAATATAGCGGCGAGGCTGGAGTCACTATCTCAACCTTCTGGAATTTCAATTTCTAAAGATGTTTATGAACAAGTTAAAACTAAATCGGATTTTCAATACAATGACTTAGGGTTTCAAAAAGTTAAAGAAAATTACTTTCACGTATATGATATCGTCTTGGAGCCTTTCCAAAGAAGAGATTTAACTCGACAAAAAAAAATAGATTGGCTCAAAAGGCTTGGGCGGTTCGCAGCCATTGGGATATGTTTGATAATATTGAGTAGCGTAGGGAGTTATTTTTATTTTTCTCAAACAGACTTTGTTCCCGCCGACGAGACTAAATTTGCATATGAATTACCGGATAAACCATCCATAGCGGTAATGCCGTTTGATAAGATTTCTGGTGAAAAAAAATATTTAGCTGACGCAATTATAAAAAACCTAATTTCAGCCATAGCTTCAACTCCTAATATGTTTGTAATATCTGAAAATTCGACCTCTTCTAAAAATATAAAAGGTCTCAGTGTAGCAGAAGTGGCTGAGAAATTGGGAGTTCGTTATATTGTAGATGGAACTTTCAAAGGTTCGGATGAAGAGCTTGAAATTGACATAAATCTTTCAGATGCGCTGCAAGGAAGAGTGCTTTGGAGTCAAAAATATCAGGGATTATTAGATGATGTTTTCCAAATACAAGAAAAAATCCTCACTGAAATTTTTAAGAACCTGCAAGTGCAGCTCGTATCAAAGGACCGTGGGAAAATGTCCTACTTTTCAAATCATGAGGAATTAAGGGATTATCTCAAGGCACAATCTCTATTTGTGGAGCATGATAGGGAAAAAAGTTTGATTGCTGAAAAATTGATTGAAGATCTTATCACGAAAAACTCAAATGCAGGACCTGCCTATGCCTCGTTAGCTGCCTTACAGTGGCAAAAGGCAATTTGGGGATGGAGTGATGATACCAAAGCTACGGTTATGAAGGGTAGAGAGGCTGCTGGTAAAGCTTATAGCATAATGCAAGACAGCGATTCTATTGCTGTAAATATAGCGGCGAGGCTGGAGTCACTATCTCAACCTTCTGGAATTTCAATTTCTAAAGATGTTTATGAACAAGTTAAAACTAAAT
>PAFO01000052.1 GCA_002705385.1 Flavobacteriaceae bacterium | reverse complement strand
GTTGCTGCCATAGACTCACTAAAAGTAGCTGTGATTGTTACAACAGTTGAGCCAGACACCAAATTATCAGAGTCTGTATCCGTTAGAGTTACAGTAGGAGCTGTATTATCAATAGTAAAAGTGAGGCTGTCTGTTCCTGAATAAGATTTCCCTGATATATCTGAACCTGAAATAGTAGCTGAGACTATACCACTAGTTGTTGTTGATACTGTCCACGGATAAATCCACACACTAGCTGTTGATGAGGCGGTCATTAGGGCATTTGACACCTCACCGGTTATATTTATAGTTGGAGTTGCTGCCATTGACTCACTAAAAGTAGCTGTGATTGTCACAACATTGGATCCAGTGACAATGTTATTTGAATCTGTATCCGTTAGAGTTACCGTAGGAGCTGAGTTGTCTATTGTAAATGTTATACTATCCGTTCCAGAATAGGCATTGCCAGCTAAATTGGTTCCAGAGACAGTAGCTGAGATTATGCCACTAGTTGTTGTTGATACTGTCCAGGGATAAATCCAGACACTAGCTGTTGAAGAGGCGGTCATTAGTGCATTTGATACCTCACCGGTTATATTTATTGTTGGTGTTGCTGCCATTGACTCACTAAAAGTAGCAGTGATTGTTACAACACTTGAACCGGACACTAAATTATCAGAATCTGTATCTGTTAGTGTTACGGTGGGGCCTGTATTTTTCCATTGATAACTCCCTCTAGCGGTACCCGTTATTGAATTTCCACTTGAGTCATTAATTGTTGAACCACTTCCTTCATTTAATTTGTAATATAATTTAAGATTTGAATTTGTATTGAGAGTTAAATTTTTATAATAATTAATTTCACTTTGACTTCTTTCATCATCCCAAAAACGAATATCACTCATTTCACCATCAAAAAAATTAGTAGCATTATCAATTCCATTCCAAACACTTGCTCCAATTCCAATGGTATTTGTTGTGGACGTAAGACCATAACCTCCTTGAGTCCAAAATTCTTGGTTATCAAGATTTCCATTAATATAAATTCTTATCCTTCCATCTGATTTTGAGTTTGTAAATGCAACATGATACCATGTATCTGTTGAAAGTGTTGTAGATGACCTTACATCAGGCCAATTTCCCATAATATCTCTTCTAAATCTTCCCTCAAGATATAATGAGCCACTGATATTTATTACATACAAACTCCAGTCATTTTTTTTGGCAAAAATATAATCCCTGTTGTATGCAGAGTGATTTCCAGACGTAGAGCCAGAGGGTGGAGCGTTCTCAATCTTAATCCATGCTTCGAGGGTAAACTTATCGGAAGAAAATAAAAGATCATTGTTCCCTTCTGGTATGGTAATAAAAGAATCTGATCCATCAAAATCGAGTGTTTTAGAGTAAGTTGAAGACTGTCCAAATGATATTAAGCCTTTAATAATAAACACTAAAAGTAAAACTCTTCGTAAAGTACTTTTTGAAATAATCAATGGTTAGAAATTTCGAAATACCTTATAAAATTACTAAAAAATTATACGGACCCCTTTTGTAATTATTAATTAATAATATCTTTGAGAATAACTGATTTAATTATCAAATTGCTAATTCCATGTTTACATTAACCACTTTTTTAGCCTACACATTATTCGTTGCCCTTTACGCTTGGTATCGTTTACGAAAAGAAAAATTAGGCTCTCAAGATGGTTATTTTTTGGGGGGTCGAAGCTTGACAGGGATAGTTATCGCAGGCTCTATGTTGTTAACTAATATCTCAACTGAACATTTGATTGGGATGAATGGTTCCTCATATAAAAATGGATTTATAGTAATTGGTTGGGAAGTGACCTCTGCATTAGCTTTAATTCTTGCAGCTGTTTATTTTATCCCCAAGTACTTAAAAATGGGATTGACCACAATACCACAATATTTAGAAAATAGATTTGATGGGATGCTTCGGTCTTATGTAGCTTTTTTTTTAATGATCTCTTTTGTTATAACTCTTTTACCTATTGTTCTGTACACAGGAGCAATTAATTTAGAAAGTATTTTTAATATTTCTGAGGTTTTAGAATTACCAAAAGATGACGCTCTATTAATTACTGTTGTAGTGGTTGGATTAATTGGATCATTATATGCAATTCTTGGTGGACTTAAAGCAGTTGCGGTTTCGGATACTATAAATGGTTATGGATTACTTATAGGGGGTTTGGCAGTTCCATTCCTTGCTTTATTGAGTATAGGAGAAGGTAATATCTCTGAAGGTTTGACAAAAGTATTTAATAATGCTCCAAATAAATTCAATGTGATAGGAGCTAAAGATTCTGTCCTACCTTTTGAAGTTTTGTTCACAGGCTTGATTGTAAATCAAATTTACTTTTGGTGTATGAATCAAACAATTATACAGCGTGCATTGGGAGCAAAAAACCTAAAAGAAGCTCAAAAAGGATTATTATTAACTGGTTTACTTAAGATTTTTATTCCCTTGGTTATTATTCTTCCTGGGGTTATCGGTTTCTATTATTTTGGTGATTCTCTATATGAAAATCAAGATATGGTTTATCCAGAAATCATAAAAAAAGTCTTGCCCGCAAGCTTTGTAGGAATTTTTGCTGCTATTGTAATGGGAGCAGTATTAAGTACATTTAACAGTGTACTTAACAGTGCTGCAACAATTTTTAGTTTAGACCTTTATAAAAGACATTTTGATTCAAAAGTATCTGATAAACGATTGGTATTTGTTGGGAAGCTTACTTCTTCTGTACTTGCCATTTTTGCAATAGCTGTCGCACCATTTGTCGCTAAGGCACCAGATGGCTTATATCAGCTCTTGCAACAATTAAACGGAATTTTCTTTATCCCAATTGCCTCTATTATGTTAGTTGGATTTTTCACAAAAAATATTTCTGCATTTGCTGCAAAAGTTGCTTTATTTGTTGGTTTGACATTTTATCTTTTAGCAAGTTTTGTATTTGATACAGGCATNCATTTTGTTCATATTTGGGGTATTGAATTTATTTTAAATTTAATTGTAATGTATTTGATCTCATATTACTACCCGAATAAAAAAGAATTTAGAATNAATGATTTAAAAGTTGTTACAATGGAGGGTTGGAAATACACAAAACCCTTTTCTATCTTTCTTTGTGCTGTTACTTTGATTATATACATTACTATGGGCTCAATTAATGGGTGAGAGTAATATTTACTTCATAAATATGGAGATTTATTATAGCTGCTTATAAGATTAACTTTTCTATTTTTACGTATGCCATTAATTGTTATAACCCTTGGAATCCTTCTTTTATTTTTCCTCATTTTAGTTGTTCGTTTAAATGCGTTTATTGCCTTTATACTAGTAGGACTTGCAATTGGAATAGGACAGGGGATGGAACTCAATAGCATTGTTGAGTCTATTGAAATTGGGATTGGTAATACTTTAGGATTTTTGGTTATGATACTTGGTCTTGGAGCTATGCTGGGTAAGCTTGTTGCAGAAAGTGGTGCTGCACAAAAAATCACAAATGTTTTAATAGAAATCTTTGGAGTTAACAATACAAGAATAGCAGTTATGCTTACTGGTTTTATTGTAGGGATTACCATGTTTTATTCAGTGGGATTTGTAATTTTAGTACCCCTAGTATTTTCGGTTGCTTCTGCAACTGGTCTTTCATTAATTTCAATTGCTTTGCCCATGTTGGCTGCTTTGTCAGTTACACATGGTTTTCTTCCTCCACATCCTGCACCTTCAGCTCTTTCTGTAATGTTTAAGGCAGATATTGGAAAAACACTGGTTTATGGAATAATTATTTCTATACCTGTCATCTTAATTTCAGGACCCTTTTTGACACATTTTATCCCTAAAGTTGAGGCTAAACCTTTAAAAGAATTTATGGCTACTAAGATTTTTTTAGAGGACGAACTCCCGAGTTTTTTAAATAGTATTTTGACTGCTCTACTTCCTGTTATTTTAATTACTTTTTCAACTTTAATTCTCAATTTTTTAAATATTGAGGGAGTTTTTTTTTCTATAATTAAATTTATTGGAAATCCTGTAATTGCATTATTATTGACTGTCCTGGTGGGGACTTATACATTAGGAATTTCTAGAGGTTTAAGCATGGATGAAGTAATGAAAATTTTTGGTAAAGCTGTTTCTGGTATTACTATGATACTTTTAATTATAGCTGGAGCAGGCTCATTAAAACAAATTTTAGTTGATAGTGGTGTTAGTGATTATATAGCAAACTTATTACAAATCACTTCGATGTCACCATTAATTATTGGTTGGCTTATCGCAACTTTAATTCGATTTTCTGTAGGGTCTGCAACGGTTGCAGGATTAACTACAGCAGGAATTGTTTTGCCATTGGTAAAATCCACTGGAGTAAGCCCTGAGCTTATGGTTTTGTCAATAGGCTCAGGCAGCCTTATGCTTTCACATATTAATGATAGTGGATTTTGGTTGTTTAAAGAATATTTCAATTTAAATGTAAAAGAGACACTATCTACATGGACTGTGATGGAAACTTCCATTGGTATAAGCGGTCTAGTTGGAGTTTTAATTTTAA
The DNA here is from genome assembly GCA_002705385.1 of Flavobacteriaceae bacterium. Lineage (GTDB taxonomy): Bacteria > Bacteroidota > Bacteroidia > Flavobacteriales > Flavobacteriaceae > MS024-2A. Next base: position 8,950 of record PAFO01000052.1, on the reverse strand, counting down.
ATCAATTTGTATAAAAAATGAATATAGTTTTAGAAAAACGTGTTGAGGCCTTAGGTTTAATTTTGCCTCCAGCACCAAAGCCCATGGGTGTTTATCGTCCACTACTTATAGTCGGTGAATATCTTTATGTTTCTGGTCAAGGTCCAATATTGAACAACCGAGATTTGATAACAGGAAAGGTAGGTCAGACAATGGATAAAGATCAAGGAAAAAAAGCAGCTCGTCAAGTAGGTCTCACTATGCTTTCTACACTGGTCACCCATATGGAGTCGCAACATAAAATCAAGCGATTAGTCAAAGTTTTAGGAATGGTAAATTCAACACCTGATTTTGAGGAGCATCCTTATGTAATTAATGGATTTAGTGAGTTGATGGCTGAGGTTTTTGGTGAAGATAATGGAATTGGTGTGAGGAGCGCTGTAGGAATGTCACTTCCACATAATGTTGCAGTAGAAATAGAGGCCCATTTTTTATTAGAAGAATAATTTTTTAAATGATAGACGAGTTTAAAGTTCATGATGAAGATAAATTACTGACGCCCGGGTTATTGGTTTATCCTGATCGAGTAAAGCAAAATATTGATGCTATGCTGCAAATTACTGGCGGTTCAAATCGTTTAATTCCTCATATAAAAACACATAAAATGTCAGAGGTAATTAAGCTTCAGATGAAAGCAGGAATTCGCCAGTTTAAATGTGCTACACTCTCCGAAATGAATCTTTTAATAGGCTGTGGTGTTGATAGAATATTATTGGCTCATCAACCAACTAAAGAAAAAATGATGCAGTTTATTTATTGGCAAATAAAGAATCCATCTATAGCTTTTGAGACTTTGGTTGACAATAAAGATTCACTTCATATGTTTTCTCGTCTAGCCGTGGAAAGTGGGATAAAAATTAAGTTATGGATTGACTTAAATAATGGGATGAACCGGAGTGGGATTCTGCCAGAAAAAGCTTTTTCACTCTACACTTCAATTAAAAAGAATATAAATTTTGAGTTTCAAGGTTTGCATGTTTATGATGGACATATTCGTCCTTTGGACATGAATGAACGTATTTTTAAATGCAATTCAGATTTCGAATCTGTAACCAATCTGGTAAAAAAAATTGAGGAGGCTGGGGGAGTAGTTCCTGAAATTATTACCGGAGGGTCTCCTAGTTTTTATCCCCATTCATTAAGAGAAAAGACCTTGCTAAGCCCCGGAACAACCCTTTTATGGGATCTTGGATACAAGAAAATTTGGAAGGAATCTCCTTTTATTAATGCTGCTGTTTTAATTACTCGATTAATAAGTAAACCAAATACAAATATCTATTGTTTTGATCTAGGGCATAAGGCAATAGCATCTGAAATGCCTCTTCCTCGTGTTGAAATTTTAGGTTTAGATGATGCANTCCATAAAGGTCAGAGTGAAGAACACCTCATAATAGAATACAATAAAAAAAATGACTTTAAAGTAGGTGATCTTTTTTATGCTTTACCCTATCATATTTGTCCTACAGTTTCTAAATACAACCGAGCATATACAATAGAAAATCATATCCATACAGGATATTGGGATATTGAAGCTAGAGATTACCAAATTGAATTAAACATATGAAGTTTATTTTTGATGCCCATTTAGATTTGTCCATGAATGCTCTTGAATGGAATCGAGATTTTAGACAAGAAATAAATGAAATTCGTGCACTAGAATCTGGAATGGAAGATCTTCCTGATCGTCGAAAAGGTGTGGTATCTTTTCCATCTATGCGANAGGGAAATATTGGTTTGTGTATGGCAACACTAATTGCACGTTATGTTAAACCTAAAAATACTCTTCCAGGGTGGAACTCCCCAGAGCAAGCATGGGCTCAGNCTCAAGGGCAGTTGGCCTGGTACAGAGCAATGGAATTAGATGGACAATTATCCCAAATTAAGAACAAGAAACAATTAGATAAACATCTAAAAAGTTGGGAACAATATTCATCTCAATCAGCAATAGGTTATATTCTTAGCCTTGAAGGAGCTGATTCTATTGTATCAATGAATCATTTGCATCTAATGTATCAAGAGGGACTGCGTGCAATTGGACTTGCTCATTATGGACCAGGAACCTACGCTTTTGGGACTAATTCTAGTGGAGGAATTGGAAGAAAAGGAAAAGAATTACTCAATGAAATGGCTTTGTTGCAAATTATTTTGGACACCACTCATTTGTGTGATCAAAGTTTTTGGGAGGCTATGGAAATTTTTGATGGACCTTTATGGGCTAGCCATANTAATGTAAGGGAAATAGTTCCTAATGAAAGACAGTTCAATAATGATCAAATTAAAGTATTGATAGAAAAAGATGCTATNATTGGAATGGCATTTGATGCCTGGATGATGATCCCTGATTGGAAGCGNGGCATTTCTGATCCAAGAACAATNGGATTAANCTTGGAAAAAATTATAAATCATATTGATCATATTTGTCAATTGGCTGGGAATGCAGACCATGTTATGATTGGTTCTGATTTAGATGGTGGTTTTGGAAAAGAACAATGTCCTTTTGACCTTGAAACTATTTCAGATCTCCAGAAACTTAATAGCATCCTTTCAAAAAGGGGTTATAATGAAAGTGATATAGAAAAAATTTTTAGTAAAAACGGAATTCGTTTTTTAATGAAAAATCTTCCTGACTAAGATTATTTTTGCAACAGATCAAATTGATAGCTATATTTAATGGTTATGCTTTGATTGTTAAGTGCATCTAAATAATCTGTATCCTTAATGACATTAATTACAACAAATAATCCAGTATTAGCATTGCGTAACCAGCCGAAACGCGCATTAACAGAGGTTATATTTGAAACATTGTTATACTGTACTAAACTCTGTAAAAACATCCTAGGAGTAAAAGAATAGGACAGACGAGCACCTGTAATAAATACATTTGCATCACCATTGGGTAATTTTAGTCTGTTATAATTTAAAACCCCTTCAGTATTAAATTTATCTCCTAATCTAAAATTAGCCTTATTTCTACTTGAAATTCTATTACCACCAAAGTAACCACCTATGTAAGTTCTATTTTGAAAGTATAATTTTTTATTGGGATTAGTAATCAAGACAAACTGTAATTCTTGGTGGTCGTATTGACCAATATCAACCTTAACATTAGAAATTGAAAAAGATGAGAGCACTGATTCACGAGTAAAATTTATTCCAGTGTGTATTTCAAAACCACTTTCCCATACCCAGTGATTGTCTACATGTAAAAATCCTGTTTCTTGAATATTTTGAAAATTCCAATAGCCTCGATAAGATATGTGAGGTCGAACTTCCAGAAATTTTCCTGAATTTTTTGGACGCCATTGTTTCCAAATTAAAAATTCTGGTTTTTTAAAACCAGAACGAGATAAAAAACCAACTTCAGGGTTGAACTCCTCCCCAACCTCAGTATAACCTGCATTTAATCTCCATCCATTCCAGTTATAAACTGCCAAAAAGTTAAAAGCATGATCATTGTTTGAAATCCCAGGGGTATTACTTTTGGAAATATAACCTGAAATCTGTGCTTTTTTTCCAATACCCAATTTTCCATCTACTGCAAAAACTCGATTATAATCCATATCAATACCTAGTCCTGAGCGGTTAACAAAAATACCCCCAATGGATGATCGTTTTCCTGCAAAATCATGATTGACTCTTGCCACAGAATAATTGTTTTTTATAATATCAACTTCTCCTGATTCACTTGGAACATCATCGGTAAACATGTTAAGCAAGCCAACATTAGTTTGGCCAACTTTACCTGAAACTCTTGATCCTCCAATTATTGGAACTAAACTGCCATTATCTCCTATTCCAATTCTTCTACTAAAAAAAAACTCAACTTCNCCTGGACTTCCCACACTGAATTGTCCTGCATTTTCAAGAAAGAACGGTCTTTTTTCAGGAAAGAATAAATTGAAACGATCTAAATTTATTTGTTGTTCATCAACTTCTACTTGAGCAAAATCAGTATTATATGTCATATCTAACGTCAAAGCTGATGTCAGACTATATTTAACTTCTCCACCAAAATCTGAATTACTAACTCTATTCTTTGGAGGCTGGTTATTTTGAATTGTTTGGACTAAACCATATGGTATAACCTTCAAGTTTTTTGGAGACTTCAAATTTAAACCACTCATTTTTCCGGCAATTGAAACTCTTTTGATATCAAAACCTAGAGGTAGATTTGCCCAAAATGCAGTTTCACTTCGTTTACTTATATTTCGCTGAAAGTTTATCCCCCAGGATTGATTTTCGCCACCATTAAATCTAATTGATCTAAGAGGTATTGCAAATTCTGCACTCCATCCAAAATCGCCTTTTTTTGTTTTTACTTCCCAAGCAGCATCCCAGTTTATGTTTGTACCTCCAACAGCACCACCTTGTTGTCGACTATTGCTAAAATTTCCTTGACCTTCATTGTCAATTTGTGCATCATATTCCATACCGTCTGCATTTGTACCAAATAAAAATCCATTTTGCTCATCGTTATATGTATCAACTATAAATAAAAAGCTATCATCATCATTTAAATTGGAATCTCTACGAGAATCAGAAACAACAATCTTCTCTGGTGCTGAATCATAACAAATCACAGCAACATAAAGTGTTTTTGGAGTGTATGCTACTCTAATTTCTGTTTTTTCTGATGCAGGAGCACCATAATTGGGTGTGATTTGTTTTAAATCTGTGATCGGATCTATAGAGTTCCATATGTCTTCACCAGAAATATTTCCGTCAACTACTGGATCTTCTATTAAAGAAGTAATATTGAATTTTAAATTTTTATTTGGATTATTATTTTGTGAATTTGCAACAATAAAGGAAATTACTGAAAACAGTAGGATATAATTTTTCAATTTAGTCAAGTTAAAATAATAATTGCCAATTTAATAATAAATAAAATAGGTTTTCTTTAATAAGATGAAATGATTTTTTATTGTAATCCAAGTTAAAAATTCTATNTAACTAAGATATTCACAATTATTTATTTTCCGTTAAACCAAACCAGAACAAATACAACAACAAGTACAACAAAAATTGATACTATTATATCCTTCCAGTCATAGGTTGATTTGGAAATATTTTTTTCCTTAGTCGTAACTGTTCCAAAGGTTAAATTCAACACTTTTTCATCAGGTTGTTGAGGAGTTGATAAACTGATTATAATAATTGTTAAAACACAAAACATAAAAAACCAAACTCCAAAACTGAGGTAGTTTAATGTACCTAAAAAATAGAAAAAACCTCCTGGTGTTAGCGAATTACTTATTATTTCTAGAAAAATTCTTCCAAAACCAATTATAAAACCTAAAATCAAAGTAACATAAGCACCTTGGGCATTAATGCGCCTATGCATTATTCCCATAATAAATACTGCAGCGATGGGTGGGGCAATNTAGGTCTGAACTGATTGNAGATATTCGTAAAGTACTCCAGAGATATTATTCATAATAGGGATCCATAAAACTCCAATTACAACCACAACAAAAGTTGCAACTTGACCTGTTTTAACAAGTTTTTTCTCATTAGTATTAGGATGTAATTTTTTATAAATATCAACTGTGAATAAGGTCGATACTGAGTTAAAAACAGATGCCAATGAACTCATCAGAGCTGCCAATAAACCAGCAGCAACTAATCCTCTCAGTCCAGCAGGTAATAAGTTGCTCATCAATACCGGAAAAGCTTCATCAGCGTTTTCCCAATTTAGTTCTCCTCGCATTTTTAATGTTAATGCAATAACCCCTGGAATTAAGAATAAAAAGACTGGAAGTAATTTCATTAAGGCTCCAAAAATAGTTCCNCGCCTACCTTCNTTTATNTTTCTAGCTGTCAATGTTCTTTGNACAATATANTGATCCGTACACCAATACCAAATACCTACAATNGTACTTGAAANNAANAGNGAAGGCCATGGAAAATCTGGNTCAGAAGCAGATCTCCACATATTTAGATATTCAGGNGTTACNGTNGTTTTCATACTTTCCCANCCACCAACACGATCTAATCCAATATAGGTCAATACTGCAGCTCCAGTAATCAAAACTAATGCCTGAAGTGTTTCGGTATAAACAACAGCACGCATCCCCCCAAATATAGTGTAAAGNCCTGTTAATANAACAGTTGCGATTGCACCAGTCCAAAAATCAATTCCTAATAAAGCAGAGACCACCACACCTCCTGCATATATAGTAACGGATATCTTAGTTAATACATAGGCAACAATTGAAAATACAGATAGAATCCAACGTAATCTTGAATCAAATCTTTTTTCTAAAAACTCTGGCATTGTAAACACCCCCGCCCTTTGATAAAATGGTAAGAAGACCCAACCCAATATTAATACAATCCAAGCATGGACTTCATAGATTAATAAAGGAAGTTTATCACTAGCTCCAGCTCCCGCAAGGCCTACTACGTGTTCTGAACCTATATTAGAGGCAAAAATTGAGGCACCAACTACAAACCAACCCACATTTCTCCCAGCCAAAAAGTAATCCTCTGTGTTTTCTTTTTTTATTTGAATGACCCAAATAGCAATTACACCCAATATTGTAAAATAGATTACAATTGAAATCCAATCTAATAATTCCAGAGTTTGCATTGGTTACTCTAATGGTCTATTTGAAAACTTAAATATTGTTTTAGAGGAAAAATTTTCTCCTGGATTTAGCTCCACAGTGGGGAAGGAGGGTTCATTGGGTGAATTTGGATAATGTTGAGTTTCCAAACATAAACCTGAACGATTTTCATAGAATAAATCTGAATTTTTCATTGGAAGAGTTCCATCCAAAAAGTTTCCGGAGTAAAACTGAATTCCAGGCTCATTGGTTAAAACTTCCATTTGTCTTCCAGAGGCTGGATCGAATAAAATAGCAGCAGTTCTTAGACCAATATTTTGGTCATTTAGAACCCAACAATGGTCGTATCCTCCTCCACGTTCTAGCTGAATATGATTATTTTCAATATCCTTTCCAATAGTTTTTGATTTTTTAAAATCAAAGGGAGATTCGGCCACACTTGTAAGCTCACCTAAGGGAATTAGGCTTTCGTCTACAGGAAGATATTTGTCTGCGTTAAGCATTAATTTATGATCCAAAATATCTTTATCCCCTGAGAGATTAAAATAAGTATGTTGAGTGAGGTTAAGGACTGTTTTTTTATCTGTAACAGCCTTATATTCTATTTCAATCGAGTTGTCATTGGTTAATCTGTAAATAACTTCAACATCAAGATTTCCAGGATAACCTTCTTCCATGTCTTTACTCTGATATAATAGTTTTAGTTGAGCAGCATTACTTAAAATTAATGGTTCAGCAGTCCAAACAACTTTATCAAATCCTTTTGTTCCTCCATGTAAGTGATTTTCATCATTATTTTGAACTAAATTATATTCTATACCATCTAGACTGAATTTTCCTTTGGCAATTCGATTTCCATAACGACCTATCAAGGCTCCAAAGTAAGGACTGCTTTTTTCATATTCACTTAGTGTTTCAAATCCTAATGTGACATCTAAAACTTTTCCATCCCTGTCGGGAACTTTAATGGCTGTAATAATTCCTCCATATGTAATTATTTGTACACTCATTTCAGACGAATTCTTAAGAATATATTCTTCTACTGGTATACCATCCTTGGTAATCCCAAAAGGTTTTTTTTCAATCATTGGTTTTTTGTTATTTACTTCCTTACATGCAATGAAACTAAATATTGTAAATAGGATAAAAACAATTTTTCTCATTATGCTTCACNTATTAAATTANAATTCTCAAAATACAATAAATTTAAAATCTAAATCTTTNTAAATNAATTAATTCGAAAGTAGAAAAGATCAATTAAAATTGACTTTAAAAGTAGTTTTTCTGTTAGATTGATGAATTGATTCGNGACTTTGATAACAATGACTTTTTTTAATCCATCCTTNAAATCCCATTTGATTAAGATCGTTTAAATATTTTCTAGCCTCTTTGTAGGNTTGATATTTTCCAGCTAANACATGGAAATTTTTTTCGGTTTCTTCAATAATTACTTCTTNTTTTAATTNGTCGAATTTTTCAAGNGATTTAATAGCATTTTTTTTACTTTTTGAAGATGAAATAACAATTGCATATTCATAACCTGGATTGTTTTNAATNTNACTTTCNCCANANGCNATTGNANTTATTCTTTTTGGATTNNNAATTTTTGNTNTNANNTAATTTAGAATTGTTTGGTTTCTTTCTTCTGTTAATTTCAAATTATAAATAGAAGACCCTCTACAATCTGCNTAAGATGAAATTTCTAGATTTAAATCAGGATATTCGTTAAGTGAAATTACTAGAGAGTCAAGTCTCTGTTTGTAATCAATTTCAAGGTTAGATTTATCAAATTTATAGTAAATGGGTCTAAAGACACCTTTAAAATCAATTTCTCTAGGTACTAATTCAACAGTTATATTTTTTGAATTAATACCAGATCCTGTCACTTGATATGTAAAAAAATCATTTCCTTTTTTATCTGAATCTTGAATATATAAAAAAGATCCATTTGAATTGAAAATTAAATTTCCTTTACTGGTTCCTTGAACTAATTTTGCCTTTAAAGGAATTATTTCTATTAAAGGATCCTCTGAAAACATTAAATTTAAATCATTTTTAAGGACATTATTAAACCCAACTACAAGGGTATCATTTTTTTTGAATTCATATTTATCATTTTCACCCTTTAAATTTGGAATAAATTTGAATGAATATATATCATCGTCGCCTTTACCTCCTTTTCTGTTTGAACTTATAAATCCAGTTTTGTATTTCTTATTAATCGATAATGAAAAATCATCACCTTCTGAATTAAAGGGTTTTTCCAAAACTTTACTTTCCCATCGATTAGCAAATCTATTAAAAGCTATCATTAATTTTAGTTTTTTATTTGTGCTTCTAGA
>PAFO01000051.1 GCA_002705385.1 Flavobacteriaceae bacterium | reverse complement strand
CTTTGGTGGGAGTGGTTTCGATATTGCGTGTGCCCAAGCGAAAGGTCCTTTAACTTACACAAGAAATAATTACTCCCCATATGTAAAATCAGTTGAGCTGAATTATCCTTTTATTGAAAATCTTTTTTTTGTTCACCTTAATAAGAAAAAAGACAGTCAGAAAGCTGTTGCCGGTTTTGATTTAAATAAAGTTGAAGTCTCTGTCATTAGCCAAATAAGTAAACTAACTGAACTGATGATAAATTGTAATGATCAAGATGATTTTAATTTATATTTAAAAACCCATGAAAAAATAATTGGATCAATTTTAAATCGAAGAACAGTTCAAGAAGTTTTTTTCTCAGATTTTGAGGGAATCGTTAAGAGCTTAGGTGCTTGGGGTGGGGATTTTGTTTTGGTATCTGGAAATAAAGAAAGCCCAAATTACTTTAAAAAATTAGGCTATCCAACTATAATTTCTTTTAAAGAAATGATTTTATAAATTGAATTGATTAATAATAAATAGCTCTATTATCATCTATATCTGCACTAGATTCGAGTGCTTGAAAAACATTTTCTAATAAGCTAAAACTCGCTTTTTGAAGATATTCTTTTGTAAACTCATCATAATTTTCCAATGTTTCTGCTTCATTTACCTTAAGTAACTTCAATTTGTACATTCCTTGTTCTCCTTGGATAAATCCAGATATATTCCCCTCTCCCATAGCAAAAGCAGCACCGACGACATAAGGTTCATTACCAGCACCAACTAATGTTGGATTCTTTTGATTTACAGCTGATGCTTTTTCAATTGACAGACTTTCATCTTCTGCTAAAGCTTCTAATGTCTTTAAATCACCATATTTCTTTTTAATAAGAGCTGCTTTTTTATTTTGAATTATTTGTTTTCGAACTTCAGACCCTACTTCATCAATACCCGCAATTCCTTTGTTATTGATTCCCGTTAGCTGAACAACTGCATAACCTCCTAATCCATCAAGAGAAAAACGTTTTATATCACCTATTCTTGTTCCCTCATCAAATGCCCAACGAACAATTTGACGCTGATTAAATAAACCAGGCATATTTTCTTCGAGTGCACTAATATTTTTTACAGGACGAATAACATAATTGTATTTTTCAGAGGTTGAAATAAAGTTATTTGAATCATTACTCTCAATTTCAAAAGTTGTCGCTCTTCTGAAAACTTCATTAGCTGTTTGATCAGATGCAATTGCCTCATTTGCAACATCAGCAATTATCGCTAAATCATCCTTGTCAGTTACTTTAATTATATGAAAACCAAATTCAGTTTCAACAAGACCAATTCTACCAACTTTGTTTTTATTTACATATTTGAAAAATTCTTGAGCCATTTGCCCTTCCTTAAAAAATCCTATATCCCCTCCTCGATTATAAGATGGCCCGTCAGAATATTCAGCAGCAAGTTCCTCAAAGGAGATTTTTCCTCTTCTTACCATGCGTAAAACTCGATTTGCTACTATTTTCGCCTCTTCTTTTGCTCGAGTTATCTTATCCGATGCTCTTGAAGCCCCCTGGTATGCAATTAGAATGTGACTGGCTCTTAAAGATGCATTCTTTTTTCGGTCAAGTAACCTAGAAATTTTAAAATACCTTCCATCTCGATAAGGTCCAAAAACTTCGCCTATTTCGAGTCCAAATAAAATGTCTGCATATTCGTTGTTAAATTGTCCTCGAGCCCTATAAACAGAATCAAATGAAACTTCTGAATGCTGATCTACAAAATCAATAATATTTTTTGTCTTTTTAAATCCTTCTATAGTATCTGTTAGTTTAGAAACATCATTATATAAGATTTGTTCGTCAATTAAATCCTCCAAACGAAGCCTAATTCGATCTAGGTCCTCTTTTGTAGGATTTTCACTAAAAGATACAAAATGTAAATTTCGACTGGCTTCTCTTCTAAAATCAATCTCATGGTTTTTGATATATTGATTAATTTCAGCATCACTTACACTAACCAAGCTGTCAGGGATAACATTAAAAGGTATTTGAATGTATTCTAAATTAATGTTATCATTTTCAAAGTGGTATAATGCTTTAGCTTCAGCTTCTGTAGCAGCTCCACTAGACTTAATTAGGTCTAGATAAATTTTTTGCTTTGCAACTCCTATAATACTTTTTTCTTGAGCTTTCCAATTTTCGTAAGCAGCTGGTTCTTGAATTCGCATTTGAGCAATGTAGTCAGTGAAAACTCTGAAATCAAAAAAACCTGCTTCATTCTGAAAACTTGGATTATTTACTACAGCATCGTCTGAAGAAATTATTTGCTCCAATTGATCTTTTCCTGCATCAATNCCTAATTTTGCAAATTCTTGCTCAAATATNGTATTCCTTAGTGATTGATTCCAGACTAGGTTAACTGATTGCAAAGTTGAATATTTGTAAGTTCTTTCTGTTTGCTCTACCATTTGACGAAAAAGTGANACATCAATTTCNTCTTCATTAACNATAGCAATTGGTNCTGTAGGACCATTATTTGCTGAATTTCCGTCAAATACNCCNGAGATTACGAANGCGAAAAGNGCCATTCCAATTACTAATATCAANATAATTGATTGCTGTCTAATTTTTCCTAAAACGGCCATAATTGGTATTTTTTNCTAGTCTGCGAAAATAAACTTTTCCTTTGAATAAATAAANCCTNTAAGCCTGAAAATATATAAACACNTAAATAAGNAATTAGTTNANCTATATGCTTTCTGATTTAGTTAAGATGATTTGTTCGATTTTTGTAGCTGAAACTTTTTTAATTTTCAAAATATATTCGCTTAATTCAATTTCNTCATCCTTTTTCTGGAATCTCNCCAATATTATAGGCAATCATACCCCCAAGAGTTTCATAATATTCACTTTCAGGTAAACTTANATTATATTTTTGATTAAGATAATCAACCTCTAAACGAGCTGAAAAGTCAAAAACATTTTCTCCTATTTGTTTTTCTACATGCTCTACAGTATCGTACTCATCTTCAATTTCTCCAAAAAGTTCCTCAACAATNTCTTCAACCGTAACTATTCCAGAAGTTCCNCCGTACTCGTCAATCACAACTGCAATGCTTTTNTGCTGNCGNGTAAGTAGTTTTAAAACATCATTGACCAGCATTGTTTCAGGAACATAGGCAACAGGCATAAGAATATTTTCAATNCCTTTAGGCTTTTTTATCATTTCAAACGCATGAACATATCCCAAAATATGATCTATATTCCCTTTGAAAATAGGTATTTTTGAGAGCCCTGTAGAAATAAATAGTGCTTTGATATCCTCTAATGAAGTTGATTGATCTACTGCAATAACCTCTGCTCGAGGCACCATAGCCTCTTTAGTCTTAACTTCAGAGAAATCNAAAGCATTTTGNAAAATTTGAATTTCTGAATCTAAACTTTCTTTGTCCTGAGTNGATTCAAGCTGTTCTTCTATGTAATTCCCNAACTCAATTTTAGAGAATGACAGNTGAACTTGATCTGTTTCAGTNTTCAGAAATCTTTTCAAGATAACATCTGTCAGCTCAATTATAAGAAATGTTATAGGATAAAATATATAATAAAAAATGGCTACGGGAAGAGCAAAAATTTTGATAAAATTATTTGCATAAAGTTGAAAAAAAACTTTTGGTAAAAATTCTGCTGTTAATAATATTATTGCTGTGGAAATTAAAGTCTGGTAAAAAACAATTCTCAAACTAACTTCTCCTGAAAGTAATGTATCCAAGAAAAATAATTGTAATATGCGATCTCCCATGAAAATTCCATATACTACCAAGGCAATGTTGTTTCCCAGCAACATTGAAGCAATAAAACGCGAAGGATACAATGTAATTTTTTTTAAAACTTTGGAGGTTAAGCCTTCTTGAAGTTTCTCTATTTCAAGATAGATACGATTTGATGAAACAAAGGCAATTTCCATACCTGAAAAAAAGGCTGATAAGAGAAGACAAATTACAATAATAAAGTCAGTTGGATTCATTTTGATGAATTTGACCGATTATAGAACTTCTTTCTATAATGCCTTCTAAATAATGCCATAAAGACAGAAACCAAAGAAAATCCAATAAATAAAAGTGCACGATCTCTATTAATTTCCCATCTTGTGTAAGATTCATAAGATGAAATTATTGCGATAACCCAATATAATATCTCTGATATACGATGACCTTTCATTATTGCCCCAAGGTGTCTTTTTCTTCTGAAACAGTTATGTTGCCAATCAGGCTCCCTGTTTGAAATTTAGTGAATTCCTTATTGGTATCCAATCTTAGTGCATCAAAATTGTAATCATTGTCTTCGAATGAAAAAGGTTTTTCAGTAAATAACCATTCCAATTCTGCATCCCAAAAAAGTTGGGATGTAGTTAAAAGCGATCCATCATGTGATTTTAAACGAACATTGCCCTTTAAGTCAATCAATTTAGTATCATTATATAAAATTCCATAGTCTGCAATGACTTCATTTTCTCGTTCTAAATTATCATAGAAAATAACTTTTAACCCATCTGGAAATTCAGCATGTCGAAAACTTAGATTAGTATAATCTAAATGTTTTGGCGCTGTAAGGATAGCTTGAATTTTTGTGGAATCAGTGTAAATCATTCTAATATTCCAAGCTGTCCCCAGAGGTTCTTGAAGATCTTGATTAATTTCTGAAAGTGCATTTGAATTGTCTTCACAGGTAATAAAAAAGACTAGTGTTATAGCCATAAGTNCTTTCAAAAAAAAATTGATGCTAATTTTCATCTAAAGACTAGGAACAGTAACACTTCTATTTATCCAACAATTAAATTTAATTACTGTGCCTGCATTTCCTTCAGTAAAAATATCTGTTTTACTTGGGGCTCTGCCTTTATAACTCTCTACTGTTCTGCCAGCTACTTTTTTTAATGAGGCATCAACTTGACCAGCTCTTTTAGCCATATCAGCAGCCAACCAATAAACTGCACGCTTGTCAAATTGAGACTCACCACATTGATTTGCACTATCTGCATACATATTTGCTATTAGTAAATAAGCTCGCCCCAATGAAGGTTGAAATCCTAAAGCTTTGTTTGCGTAGTTTCTGGCTGATGATTTTCTTCCGGCTGATTTAAATTTGTTTGCGATTTTCAATAAAATTTTAGCTTTCCTATAATTATCCGTTTCAAGAGTAATTGATTCTTCATAGTATTTTAAAGCTTCTTCTGTTTTTCCACTTTTATCATTTAAAAGCCCTAGATAATAGGCTGAGTCCGCAGAAGGTTCTAATGCGTGTAATGCTTCTACTAGAGTTACGAATAAAGGATCATCCGAACACTCTTTACTATCCATTCTACTCGCTGCCCTTTTTATCCATAAAGCATCCGTTTTGTATTCCTCAAAATTTCTTTGGTAGAGAGGAATCAGGTTCTCACAGGTTGCTTCTTTAGCTATGATGGCATCAAGATTTGATAGAAAGGTTCCAATCGCATTTGAATTTACATTATAGATTCTTTTACTTCTGTTTTCTCGGCTTGTCAATGCAGTTCCTGCCTCTTCTTTTTTAAGAATTATATCTAGTTTTTTAGCAAGCTCTGTACTTTCATATTCAAATTTTTCCGAAACCTCTTCGTATTTATTAAATAACGATTCCATTGAAACCTCATCATCTCCTTGTTTATATAGATCATATAAGGTTTTGAAATAATTATATAGGAATTTTGGATTAGTAAAGCTTTTAACGTCTTTTTTATAAGCCTCATCGAAAGTTAAATAAACTTCTTTTAGATCGNCTTGTTTGAAGTCCAAAAGAGCTTGAGCTTTTTTGCCAATAATTTCACCTACAATAGATTTATTTTTCTTTTTTGGAAAAAACTCAACCCATTCATCATATAATTTAATAATATCCTTTTTTGCAGATTCTTGCTCTTCAGAACTACCATTTTTAATTCTTTCTTTTAAAATACGTTCTCCATAAGAATATATTGCAACATTTATTGTTGGACATTCATTTCTAACTTTCATCCAAGGTTCAAATGCAGATTTGTAGTTTTTTACCTTGGCAAATTCTGCAAAAATTGATAAATCTTGCATGCATTCATTTGAATCTTGTGCAAGAATNGGGGCTTGGTAAATACCAATGGAAATAAGTGCTATAAAACAAAGCTTTTTCATTATTTAAAATTTTAATTATATTTTCTCTTNATAAACCATACATCATTTAAAGACAATCCTATTCGNATTGTAACAAACGTTTCTTGAATCAAACTTGGATTTTTTTCTCCTCGTCTAGTTATTTCAAACCCGATATTTGTGTTTGAAAGGCTTCCTAGAGGTAAGCCTAAACCAAAAGATACACCTGTTTCTTTTAAAGGACTGTTATTAATTATTATACTCATTTGCTCGGATCTAAATCCGAAGCGATAAACTACCCTGCTCCAAAAACTTGTAAACGAGGCATAATTTGGAATATAAAAACCTCCTATAGACCATTGTTTACCATCTTTATAATCAACATTGCTTCGGTTAAAAAAATCGTTGCTAAAGTTAGCAGATTTTATCAAATTTCTCTGAAATCCTAAAAACCATTTTTTATTTTTCCCAAAGCCAACACCAAATTTTGTTGTGGTTGAAGCTTCAAGTGTTGTTTCTTTTAATCCCTGAGAAGTTAAATCAATTTCCTCAAAATCCACAATTGATTCGTTTGAAATAGATTGAGTATAAAAAACACGGTCATTTCTTGAATTTAAATTTGATTCGGGCTGATAAGAAAACATTCCTTGAAAAAAATATTTCTTTTTAATGGGAATATTTGATTGTATTGAAAATTGATAATTGAATCCCGAAACATTTGATTGGTTGGTTAAAAAAGTTCCATTTTCAACACCTTCGGCATATTGACCTGTTCGGTAAAATAAATTTCCAAAATTATATTGAGCTGTAGCTCCGATTGATAGAAATGAAACTAAGGGAACCCCTATCGAAAAATAGGTTTGATTAATTCCACCTTCTCCTTCATAGCGATTTAACATATTAATTCCGTCTGCATTTGGACTTAATGTTTCAATTTGATAACCGACAGAGGAGTATGGAATAATTCCAAATCCAAATCCAAATTTACCTGCAGGAATACTTATAGCTAAATAATCAAGTGAAGCATTATCTGTAAACTGAGATTCTGAAGTAGAAGCCAAGTTTGTGTTTTTATAATTTACTCCAACAGAATAAGTTGTAACTTTTAAGAATCCGTAGCTGGCTGGATTGTTCAAATTTGCGTGAATAGAATCCGTAAAGACATCTAGTCCACCCATATGTCTTGTTGCCTGAGTACCATTAAAATTTTTCTCCCCCAAACCTGTAGCAGAGTAGGGAGAAGTTGACCCACTTTGAGCAGTTGCAAAATAACATAGAAGAGGTATCAATAAGACAACACTGATTCTTATCATGAAATTGTATTGATTGCTAAGATGTAATTCAAACCTTTAGCTAAAAAATTTGAATGGNCAAATATGCCATTTTTAAATGATTTTGGCAACCTTTTAGCGTCCCCACCTGTTAAAATAACTGTTAAATTGTCAATTTTATTGTGATGCCATCTAATAATTCCTTGTATTTCATTTAAAATTCCAAAATAAACTCCAGAATGCATCGCCTTATTAGTTGAATTTTCAACAGGATTTTTAGATCTTTCAAAATCTAACAAAGGGAGTGCTCCTGAATAATCACTCATGCTCTTGTATCTCATTGTAAAACCAGGACTAATTGACCCTCCTTGATGAATCCCTTTTGAATCTATCCAGTCATAAGTGATGCAGCTCCCAAGATCAACAATAAGAACATCCTTATTGGGATAATGCAAACAGCATGATGCTAATAAAGCAATTCTGTCTGCCCCTAACTGGATCTTGGGTTTGTAAAAAGTTTGAAAAGGTAATTTTAAATCAGCAGAGCAATAAATAACATTTATTTGGNGGAGTAATTTATTTAATTCATCTGAAAANGATTTTTTNACATCAGATACTATNGCTATTTGAATCNNAGGATAGGAAATCAATATTTTCTCTAAAAAAGAATGCCAATTAACAATGGAATCAATATCTGATACAACTATTTGGTCGCTTTCAAATACATAAGACTTGATCATTGTATTGCCAATATCGATTATAAGTTGCATTGATTTTAATTATGTTGAGCACATAAAATTACAAAGAAAATGGTTGAAATCTTTTTTGTAAGGAGGCAAAACCCATTATATTTGCACTTGCCTTAAAGCGGGTACCTTAGCTCAGTTGGTAGAGCAAAGGACTGAAAATCCTTGTGTCCCTGGTTCGATTCCTGGAGGTACCACATTTGAACCCTACATTTCTTAGCTATTGTAGGGTTTTGTTTTTTAAACCCATTTAGATGTTAGTTTGTACATTTATTGAATGATAAATTATTCATACTTGGTAAAGAAAATTTTCATTCACTTTAATAAATTTGAATTTAAAACTTTAAGAAAAATCTTTTTATATAAATTCTAAGTTTTTTCGTTATTGTCGTCAGAGTTTAATTTAAATATGTTGGGTTTATCCTCGTTGGTTTTAGTATTGACCCCTAGTTGTTCTACATTCTTTAACTTTGATTGCATCATTCGAGTTCGTGTTCCGACAAGATTTTCAATTTCGTTATTAGCTTCATTAATTTTTTTCTGTGCTTTTTCTAGAACACCTCCAAAAGTGCTAAATTCCTTTTTTACTGAAGCTAATACATTCCAAACCTCACTACTTCTTTTTTGTATAGCAAGAGTTTTAAAGCCCATCTGAAGACTATTCAGCATGGCTGCCAAGGTTGTAGGGCCTGTTACAACTATTTTGTATTCCCTTTGCAAAAANGCAATCATATCAGGCTGTCTAACTACCTCAGAAAAAAGCCCTTCTAAGGGTAAAAACATAATTCCAAAATCTGTAGTATTAGGTGGATCGATATANTTNAATGATATATCNTTNGCAAACTTTTTGACTGATTGCAAAAGTGCTTTAAGCGAACTNTCTACTGCAACTAAGTCTCCTGNTTCATANGCTGACTGTAANCGTACATAATCTTCTTGNGGAAACTTTGCATCTATTGGAAGATATACAGATTTTTCTTGTTGGTTTCTGCCAGGAAGTTTTACAGCATATTCGACAAGTGCATCTGACCCTTTTTTTGTTTTGACATTAGAATCGTATTGATCTGGAGCCATTATTTCTTCAAGTATATTTCCTAATTGAATTTCTCCTAGCACTCCTCTTGTCTTTACATTTGATAGTACTTTTTTAAGATCTCCAACACCTGAAGCAATTGTTTGCATTTCACCTAAACCTTTTTGTACAACGAGTAACTGTTTTGTTACCATTTCAAATGACTTCCCTAAGCGCTCTTCTAATGTTTTGTGAAGTTTTTCATCTACAGTTTCTCTCATTCGTTCCAATCTCAACTCAGTTGTCTTGATCATTTCGTCTTGCTTGACTTTCATTTGATCAAATTTTTCTTTTTGCAAAATGTTGAATGCTTCAACATTTTTTGAAAAAGTGATTTCAAAATCTTTAAGTGTCGTTCGAATTTCTTCTCTATCATCCTTAGCTTTTTTTAATAAAGTTTCGTTAAGTCTCTCTATGCTTTGAATCAATTCGTTTCTGTTTTCTTTCAGGTTTTTAGAAAGCTCTTCACGGTTGAGTAGAAACTCATTTAGGATTTTTGTATTTAAAAAATTTTCTAAAGAGGAAATGTTAGAATTACTTCTTTTAGGTAAAAGTAAACCAACCAAAACAAGTATTATTATAGAAAATGCAAGAGTAAGGTATTCCATAAGGTTATGAATAAGTTTTAAAAATAATCAATATTGGATGAAGTAACCCTAATTTAAAGAATTAAAAGCAAATGTAATTAGTGTTAATTCTTCCTTATATTTGGCGATTCAATAAAGTTTCTATGCAAAAGTTGAATCTGTTTTATAAATTAATTTTCTTTTTTTTTATATCACAATTTATCTTCAGTCAAAAACAGTTCAAGCCTCAAAAATTTAAAAATCCAAAAATTATTCTAGATGGCAAGATTTCTTCTGATGAATGGATAAATGCAATTCAAGTAGAATTAAATTTTGAAATTAATCCAGGAAATAATACACCAGCTCAAAAGAAAACTATTGGTTTTATTACTTATTCAGATACCGATTTATATGTTGCAATTCATGCCTTTGATAATCCTGAAAATGTTCGCGCATCTGTTCGCTCAAGAGATGATTTTAATATGTACATGCAAGATGATATTGTAAATGTGAGTTTTGACACTTATGCAGATGGAAGAAATAACTATATTCTTCTTGCAAATCCTTTTGGAAGTCAGTTTGATGTAAGAGCAATTAATGCACTGACTGACGAACAACGATATGATGGAAGTTTCAATATGGACTTTGAAACTGCTGGTTCAATTGTAGCTGACGGATTTCAAGTTGAATTTAAAATTCCTTTTTCTTCTCTTCCTTTTCCCAACGGTAAAGACCAAAAATGGCATTTCAATATTGGTAGAAAATATTTTAATGAAAAAAATGTTGAAGTTCAAGTACAGAGTCAAACTTTTGATCGAAATAATCCTTGTGAGGTGTGCCAAACCACACAAATCCTTATACTTGATGACATTACAATTGAAAGAAGAGTTGAATTGTTGCCCTATGTTGCAGGAAATTTTAGTGGTAAAAAACCTTCAAAAAATGCTTCTATAGATTATGATTTGCTCAAACCAAATGCGGGCTTGGGATTAAATCTAGATCTCAGTAAAAATAGTGGGCTTGAGATTACATTAAATCCAGATTTTTCACAAGTAGAAGCTGACGTTACTCAAATAGACGTTAATTCGTCTTTTGCACTAGAATATCCTGAAAGAAGGCCTTTCTTTAATCGAGGAACAGATATAGTTAATTTTACGGATGGTGCGTTTTATTCTCGCTCAATTAACAATCCACTTCTTTCAACAAAATTATTAAGCCAGGGCAAAAAATCAAGAATCTATTTCTTAACCGCAATTGATCAGAATTCACCTTATCAAATTGCTGGTGAGGATCGCTCCTATTTAGGACAAGGAGGTCAGTCTTTTGTCAATGTATTTCGCTATCAAAGGCTAGTTAATAAAAACACACGTCTGGGCTTAATAAGTACGAACAGGTATTATAAAGATGGTGGTTATGGGAATTTATTTGGAACAGACGGTTGGTTTCTTATTTCTAAAAATTGGCGTTTAACATACGAATTACTTACTAACTTTAATCAAGAACCTGAAGCCGATTGGATTGATAGCCAAGATAGAATTGAAGGACGTTCCGTGGCTCTCAATCAGGATAAGTTTAGTGGAAGTGCACTTTATGTTCAATTATCTCGCAACACGGAACATTGGAAATCCTATATTTTTTACAGAAATATTACTCCCGAATATCAAGCAAATGTTGGCTTCGTTGTAAAAAATAATCGCCGATGGGGAACAATATTTCACGAATATCAAAATTTTATAAATAAAAAAGGACTCCAATTTTTCAGTATAGGAACCAAAGCTGACGTTGTCTATACCTTTCAAGACTATTTAAAAGCTATAAGTATTGATGGAATTTTTGGAATAAAAACCTATTTAAATACAACTATTGAGTACACTTATGATTGGGATGTATTCAAAAATTTTCTTGGTAAAGATTATAGGAATGTCGGAAAAAGTGAGCTAACTATTCAGAATAATCCAAGTGAATCTTTTTCGCTTATGATTCGAACTACTTTTGGTAAAGACCTAGCTTACAATGAGGAAAATCCTGAAATTGGTCGTGAATTTACAATATTTCTAATGCCTAGCTTTCAATTGGGTGATAAGTTTAGCCTATCTCCCTCTATTAGATATGCAAAGCTAGAGAATTTAAAAACTCAAGAAGAATATTATAATGGAGCCATTTCGAGATTTTCATCACGTTACCAGTTTAACAATTTTTTTAGTATAAGGATTATTTCAGAATACAATTCTTTTGTAGATCGTTTTTTTATTCAACCACTAATTCAATGGAATCCTAATCCATCTACAGTTTTTTATGTGGGAGGAAATCAAAATTCAATCGAGGATTTTAACGATGAGTTCTATTCTCCTTTCCGAGTCGATCAAACCCAATTTTACTTAAAGTTCCAATATCTTATTGGNCTTTAANTTACTTAGAATCTAAGTNNACCNTNANAAGAGGAACTTGNGCTTCACGATAGTTTTTTTCAAAANCNTTAAAATCATTNTCAATAATTTNATCAAGNTCTGTCTTGTATTTACNCCANATTGCTATTAGGTCTTTATANCGCTGTTTTGCCCCTTGAGTTAGCTCAGGGTCNTCAGNATCAANAAANGCTTTTAAATGCATNAATTGNGCATTTAACATNTTATTAAANTTNATNACNTCCTGAAANGTCTTTTGNTTAGGTTGAATNANTTTANTTTCCCATTCATTGAGNCGTTTTTTTATTGCCAAAGCTTGGTCATAAATTACATTATATTTCTCTTTCCCATTTAATATTTTTAAATAGTGATTCAATTGATCTTGAACATCACGCATTTCTGAAACAGAGTAATGAATTTTTTTAATGGCTTTTTCTATTTTGACCAAAAGATTTTGTTGAGCTTCAAAATCAGCTGCAGAATAATCTATATTTGGATTTGGTAAAATTTCAATATCTACTTTTTTGACTTCCTCTCCATATGTTAATTTAGCAGAATATATACCCGGTGAAACTAAACTTCCCTGGTAACTACCATAAACGAAAACTTTATCAACGCTGGGTAATTGTTCCCTTCTAAAATCCCAATGTGTTCTATTAAACCCTTTCTTATGTTGAAGTATAGTTTTAGGACTAGGACCACCTGGCCATGATTTGAATAAAGAATCCTTTTGAGAAGTATAACTTCTAATAATTTGATCACCTTGAAGAATATCAATTTTTACTTCTAAAGAATCATGAACTTCTGCAAGATAATAATCAAGATATACACCGCTCATTGGGTTAGTGCCTTGAGTAGAATTTTTAGGTGTTTCCCCAGAACTCAAACGATATGACTTTTTAGGTGTAACTAAATGAACTGGGATATCTTTTGGACTTTGTTGTATAGGACTCAAATCATCTAATATCCAAAAAGAACGACCTGCAGTTGCTGCTATCAAATCATTATCCTGAATATATAGGTCGTTAATTGGCACTATTGGCAAATTATTCTGAAATGATTCCCAATATTTACCATCATTTAGAGAAATATAAAATCCTGTTTCAGTACCTGCATAAAGTAATCCAGGAACTTTTGGATCCTCACGCACTACTCTTACAAAATTATGTTCACCATCAATTCCATCCGTAATAAGGTCCCAATTTTCACCATAATCTGCTGTTTTATAAATGTAGGGCTTCAGATCCATAAACTTATATCGCATTACCACTGCATAGGCAGTTTCTGGGTTATGTGGAGATACCTCAATAGAATTAATTATTCCTTCTTTTAATCCTTTTGGGGTAGAATTAATCCATGTCTCTCCACCATNTCTTGTAATGTGGATCAAACCATCATCACTTCCAGCCCATAGCACATCAGGATCATGAGGGGATGCTACAAGACTCATTAATGTATTATAGTTTTCTCCTCCTGCTGCTTCATTTGTAAATGGAATTCCTCCTGGCACTTGTTGACTTTTATTATTTCTTGTCAAATCAGGGCTAATGACCTCCCAATCAGTCCCTCCATTCTTTGTTTTAAAGACGACATTCCCTGCATGATAAATAATATTTGGGTCAGAAGGTGCACTAATAATTGGAGCATTCCAATTATAACGGTATTTAAATGAATTTGGCGCATTCCCGAGTGCTAATTCTGGATATTCTTTAATGTCTTTACTTGATTTAGTAGCTCGATTCCAGCGCTGGATTATTCCTTGGTAACAACCCCCATAAACAACCCTAGGGTTTTTTGGGTCAAAAGCTAAAAAAGCACTTTCACAACCTGAAACAGAATACCAATCTTTCCAATCAATACCTCTGTCTTGATCTCTACTTTTTATTCCTATTGCCGAATTATCTTGTTGACCTCCGTATACATGATAGGGGACTTGAGCATCAGCTATAACACGATAAAATTGTGAAGTAGGTTGGTTTTGTTGAGTACTCCAACTCTTCCCTCCNTTTGTGGAAACATTTGCCCCACCATCATTTGAGTTTATTATAATCTTATTATCTTCTGGATGAATCCATAAATGGTGATTATCTCCGTGAGGAGTGGGCATGGGTTTGAATGTCACTCCTTTATCAATCGATTTTAAAACAGGAGCGTTAAGTACATAAACAATATTCTCATCTTGTGGGTCAGCAAATACTTCCATATAATACCATGAGCGAGCTACTGTTACACGATCTTTATTAACTTGCTTCCAAGTNGTTCCTCCATTTTCAGATCTATAAACTCCAGCTTTAGTTCCTTCTGCTTCTATATTGGCATAAACTAAATNTGAATTTGCTCTGGATACTGAAATTCCGGCTTTACCNATTACCTCTGGAAGTCCTTTTTCAAGTTTGATCCAGTTATCACCTCCATCTGTAGATTTATACAATCCAGAATTTTTNCCCCCTGACTTCATTTGCCANGGTAAACGCTCATGCTGCCACATAGCNGCNTATAAAATNCGAGGATTATTTTTNTCCATACTTAAAGATGCTGCTCCTGTAATATCTGAAACATAAAGTACTTTNTCCCANGTATTACCTCCGTTTTTAGTTCTATAAATACCTCGATCATTACTTGGTCCATATTGGGCACCTTGAACTGCAACATAAATTAAATCTGGATTGGAGGGATGTATCTCGACATTAGCAATATGTCTAGAATAGTCTAAGCCTATATGATCCCATGTTGCGCCAGCATCCTCTGACTTGTATACACCGTCCCCCATTGAAGTCATTACACCTCTTGCCGCATGTTCACCCATTCCAACTACTACTACATTAGGATCGCTTTCAGATACTGCAATGGCTCCCACAGTTCCTGTTTTCAAAAACCCATCAGAAATATTTCTCCACTGCATTCCATTATTTTCTGTTTTCCATATTCCACCACCAGTTGATCCCATATAAAATGTAGATGGCTCCTTTACAACTCCTTCAGAAGTTACACTTCTTCCACCTCTAAATGGACCTATATTTCTCCAATTGAGATTATTAAATGTTTCATTTAATTTTACGATTTTCTTATATGATTTTTTCTTTTTTTGACTTTGAACCAAAGGAGTGAAAAGTAGAAAAACAATTAAAAATGAGCGAATAGATTTCATAATTATCGAATTAAATTTAATATGTTAATGTAATAATTTTAACTTAAATAACCGAGGCTCCCCATTAGACTCACCTTCTGAAGTTATCCAAAATTCGGTTTTATTAATAATTTTAACAGCCTCAATTTGAGCCGAATTTACAGGAATAATATACTTTTTTAGATCATAATTTTTAGTTCCATTTTTATTGAAGTTTTGAATAGTATAAAAGTATTGATTCCCTTCAAAGTCATATCCTGTCAAAACCATCAAATCCTCAACTTTACAATAGTCAGCTGATGTAATTAATGCTTCTGTATTTATAATGCCTGATGGGGTCAAAGCATAGTTCCCCTCTAATTTTGGGAATGTGTAAATTTCCGATTGAAGAGTCTTTCTGTTTTTTGAAAACAAAACTAAATTATCCCCTACTACAGTTAATGCTTCCGCATCGTATTTATTTAATGTTTCTTTCGAAAAATTCTTCTGATTTTCATATTCAATCCGAATCGTTCCCTTTGGAATCAAATTTCTGTCCAAAATATAAATTCGAAGATTTTCTCTTGTGGCGTAATTATTCCCAATATCAGCGATGTAATAATGATCTTGGTCAGCTGCAAGATCTTCCCAGTCTTTATTTTTTAAATTATAAAAACGAATGTTTTTAATCAGATCTCCTTCCTTTGTAAAAACATATAATCGGGCTTTATCTCCCGAATCATTTAGGGTAAGCAGATTCTCACCAATATATTCCAATCCTGAGGTTTCATCTAACTGGGATGGAAGTTTAATTGTTTTTAATGATATCTGTGCTATACTACATAAAGAAGTAAAAAATCCTATTAAAAAGTAACGCATTAATATTAGTTTTAACACAACAATATAACTAAAGTTAATATTTTGGTTCCTATCTATTTTTCTATTTTTGTCTGAATTGACATTAACTTTTATTCCATTTTGATTCGTAACCTTGTATTATTTATTTTAATCTTTTTTTGTTTAGGGTGCGAAAAAAAACAAAAAAAGCAAAGCTATCTTGCTCTAGGAGATAGTTATACTATTGGTGAGGCTGTTTCAAATAATGATAGTTGGCCAATGCAACTAGTTAAAGCTCTGGAAGAAGAAAATATTTTAATTGATAAGCCAAAAGTAATTGCCGAGACTGGATGGACAACAGTTGATTTAAAAAAAGGTATAGATGAAGCAGTATTAAATTACCCTTATGACTGGATTTCTCTATTAATTGGAGTAAGCAATCAGTGCCAAGGAAAAAATATTGAAGTTTTTAAAGCTGATTTGGAGCAATTAATAAGTCAATCAATATTATTTGCAGGAAATAAAAAAAATCGTCTTTTTGTAATTTCAATTCCCAATTGGGGGAAAATGCCTTTTGCTAAAAATCAAGAAAGAGAAAAAATTGCAACAGAAATAGATAATTATAATCAAGTTATTTATGAAGTTTGTTCAAGAAAAGATGTTGCTTTTATTGATATTACACAGATTTCAAGAACTATTGATTCAAATCCTCATTTTATTGGCTCAGACAGTTTACATCCAAGTAAAAGCCAATATGCTAAATGGGTTGAAGAAATTATTCCATTCTTTATAAATTCCTCAAATGATTAGTCTAAAAACCTGTAAATTAATGGATCAAGAAGACCCATTAAAACATTTTAGAAAAAACTTTTTTAATCAAAAGGATGAGATTTATTTAGATGGAAATTCAGACAAAAATAGAAAAATAGATAGGAACCAAAATATTAACTTTAGTTATATTGTTGTGTTAAAACTAATATTAATGCGTTACTTTT
>PAFO01000050.1 GCA_002705385.1 Flavobacteriaceae bacterium | reverse complement strand
AAAGCTCACCTATAGAACTTGAACTTGAACAGGCAATAACAAATAAACTTAAATCAGTTTTCACAAAATTTGTAGGATATTATTTAGGCTTAAAAGACACTACTGATTTTGAATTAGATCTTCAGTTTGACCCTACTATTTTTTCTTCTATCTGGGGAGTTGAGAATATCACCGCTTTAGATATTTTCTCTGATATAGATGTTCAACAACCCCCACTTAGTAGCGGAATTAAAAAATTGATTTTATTATACAATCCGATCTATAGTATTCTCTACAATATTCAGTTAAGAGCACGTCCCTTATTTGAAAAATCACTTACAGATAGAAGTATTCACAAGGCCCACATGGGTCTAATTTTAGCATTTTTTGAATTATTTAAAAATCTGCAATTAGATTTAAATTTGCTTTCCAAAAAGCATCTAGATTATTATTATAAAAATATATTAATGCAGGAGCCAAAAAAGGTAACTCCAAAAAAAATGTTTGTTTATTTCGATATTAATCAAAGACTTAAAACAATAAATCTCAGTGAAAAAAGTGAGTTTATTGCTGGGCAGTATGATGATGGTGATAATATTATTTACATTTCAAATAATGAAATTAACTTAAACAATAGTAAAATAAGTGAACTTAGAACTTTTTTTATAAGTAAAAATAACCGATTTGATTACAGTTCAAACTTTAGGTTAGTTTCAGGTCTTTTTAGNAAANCACATTGTATTTCAAACGAAGAGGTTCAAAAATTTAATCAGAANGATGATGTTTTTTCAACACTNGGTGAAGAACAGTTTTTAAAAACNGANATNAGTCAGACTATGGATNTTGCNNATNTAGGATTTGCAATATCTTCATCNACANTAAGNCTNGNTAAAAGCTCAAGAAAAATAATCTTTAAAATTCAGTTTACNCCAAATTCAATAAAAACACT
This sequence comes from Flavobacteriaceae bacterium, assembly GCA_002705385.1. GTDB lineage: Bacteria > Bacteroidota > Bacteroidia > Flavobacteriales > Flavobacteriaceae > MS024-2A. Next base: position 21,090 of record PAFO01000050.1, on the reverse strand, counting down.
CACAAATTTAATTATTGACATATCNAATCANNGAGGATTAANTGAAGAGGAAATTTTCAGTGAANTTTTTGATGAAATGTTTNTAATTAATTANACTAACNTAGAAGGTTGGGAATCAATNGAAAATTACACTTTANTTTATCCNGAAGATTGGTCTGANGGAGAAATTAAAGTAATGATAGAACTTGATAAAAGAATGCCATCTNTTGACAATTATAATGAGGCNATTCATNAAAAAAANTACAATATCAATTTCCCNATGTTTGAGTTNCTNNTAAACCCTGGGGAATTTTATCANTCATATTCATTTTTAGCNGGAATGGAACTNTCAAAAATTGANATAGATGTTGCTGTTTATGGCCTCAATAAATTATCCGCTCAAAATAAACAAGGAGATNTNGANATNAANAGNGAGTTTGAAATTCTAGGNGGNTCTCCTAAGAAAGGATCTTATNTTTTNGTNGGTTCAAATGAANTGTTTTGCAAGCCAATATCAAATCTTAAGCTAAGATGGGATTATATGAACTTACCTNCTGAAAGTAAAGATCTGGAAGAGTATTTTNAAAATTACAANAGAAANATTGANAATTNAAGTTTTAAACTTAAACTCTCAGCACTTTCAGATTTTACNTTCAAGCGANTGGGNNCNGTTGATCATGAGTTNGAAATGTTTCAANTGGATGANGANGCNAACTTAAAAAGCTCATTNGAATTAGATGACTTNGATATTTCAAAACTTCANTTAAAACCAAAATATGATTTAGACTTNGAATCNATTGAAGAATATTCTAANGAACTAGAAACAGGATTTTTAAAACTTACACTTTCTGATCCTAATATTGGTTTTGGTTTTGACGTATTTACCTCTATATACAATGAGGCAGTTCTTAAAGCTAATACTCAGAAAAAAGGAGAGGAAATTAANCCACCAAATCAACCCTGGAGTCCAATAATTGATAATTTGTCTATTGATTATAAAGCGAATACTACACTCTATTTTAATCAAGCTTTGTTAAGCGAAAATGATTATCATCAACAAAATTCATTTTTTTTAATTTCAAATGAAGGGAACACTAAAACATTTACTAATAATGGTGTAACTAGTCAGTTTATAATTCCAAAATTTGATAATTCTGGAGAATTTATTATTGGCTTAGAAAATGTAAATGCACCTCAAATGTTAAATTTACTTGTTGAGGTTAAGAAAAGCGAAAATACAGACTATGAGTTTAGCGAAAAATTAGATTGGTATTATTCAAGTTTAAACGGTTGGAAAAGATTGAAGCCAAATCAAGTTCTTTATGATGAAACTTTATCATTATTAAAATCAGGAGTAATTTCTATCAATTTACCTCCAGACATTTCAAACGATTATAAATTCTTTAACAACAATAAATATTATATCAAAGCTGTTTCTAAAAATAAGGCAGATCAGTTTAGTTTAATTAAAGCGATTCACAATAATGGTTTAACACTTTCAGAATTGGTTCCTGAAAATAAAGAACTTATCTCTACTCCACATCGTGAAGCGCAATCTATTGAAGAATTAAAAACTCCTGTAAATGGTATAATTCGTGTTAACCAGCCTTTAAAATCTTTTGGTGGGAATAAAACGGAAACAACATTAGAGTTTTATAATCGTATAAGTCAATTACTAAGGCATAAAAATAGACCTACTACAAAATGGGATATTGAAAAATTTCTTCTTCAAAAATTTGATTGGCTCATGCATGTTAAATGTATTTGGGGCAATCAGAATCATATGGAGAGTGATAACCAGGTTAAAGTTTTATGTCTTAAGAAGATTGATGAAACACAAAATATTGATGAAATAAAATTAAATGGTGCCGATATGATCGAAGTTAAAAATCTTCTCTATAAATATTGTTCTCCATTTTTAAAGATTGAAATTATTAACCCAGTATTTGAAGACATATTGATAAAATGTAAGATTAAATTTTCAAATATTTCTGGAGGTAAAGCAATTAATAAATTAAATAATGATTTTTTTAAGTTTATTTGTCCATGGGTAACTGGGGACGGACAAATAAAAACTCTTTTGAAAAAATCTGAAATAATCCAATTTATTAAATCTAGACCCTATGTTTCATTTGTTACAGGGGTTTCAGTNATTCATTTCAAATCACTTTCTGATGGAGGTATAATTGCTTATGATAGCGCTTCTAGTCAGGACGAAAAAGATATTATACAATCAGGACTTCCATGGTCTTTATTTGTCCCAAGAAATCATAATAAAATTAATATCATAGATGTTCCAGAGTATTCTCTTCCTGAACCCATAGATTATAACGATTTAAATATTGAAGGGAACTTTATTATTAATTCAGAAAATTCAGCTGTCGATTTAGATTTTGAACCTAAAAAAGATGAAGATCCTTCAACAGCTTCAAAAAACTTAAGTGTAATTAAAATTAAGATTTAGTATGGCTTTAATTAACAGACAAACCCTAAAAAACTACTTTCAAAAAGGAGGTTTTGCAACAGAGAAACATTTTGTGGATTTAATCGACTCATCCTTAAATATAATTGATGACGGGATTTCAATCAACCAAAAACATGGATTTAAGTTGAATCCCTTGGGGTATTCAACTCGCTTGATGTCCTTCTTTAAAAAAACAACTCAAAAAGAAGCAGACTTTTCGTTAAATTTAAATCAAGATAATATTGAAGGTTTATCAATAAATGATCGTGAAGGTCTTCCATTAATTAAATTTGATCAAAAGAAACAAATAGGAGTTCATACTAATGAACCTCGTTTTGATTTTGATATTAAGGGGGTTTTGGGAGTAGAAACAAAAAGTGGCAATTATGCTACGGGAGAAGTTGATGGTGATGGAAGTTGGCAAACTGTCATTGCTAATTTAGATGGAATTAATGGATTTGAAGTAGTTGCATCAATTAGAGGTAAAAGAGGAAGTGGTCGTTATGCGATGGCACATGCAATTGCACTTTCTACATTTGGAGGGAGATCTTCAAGAAATAAAATAAAACATACACATGCATATTATGGTAGTTTTTTTAATAAACTCAGCTTTAGATGGGTGGGTGAGATGCATAATTATGAACTTCAAGTAAAAACCCGAAGACATTATGGGGTAAATGAAGTTGACGGTAAGCCATATCAAATCAAATTTAATATTTCACGTTTTTTTTCTGAATAAATCAGCAAATGATTGAACCTAAAAATTTTACGATACCAGAATTTAATAGTGATAGTGAAAACTATGATTTACTTCTTGAAAAAGGTATTGCTTTAATTCAAAAATACAGTGGTGAGCGTTGGACTGATTTTAATTATCACGACCCAGGAATTACTCTTTTAGAACAAATATGTTATGCTATAACAGATTTGGGTTATCGAACTAATTTTCCTATTGAGGATTTACTTGTTGGTAAAAAAGAAAGTTTAAACTTAGAGCAGACCAACTTATTTTTACCCATAGATAAAATAATTCCATCAAAACCTTTGATCCCTGAAGATTTTCAAAAACTTGTTATTGAAAATATTGATGAAGTAAAAAATGCGTGGGTCTATGCTGTAAAAGATAATCTTCTTGGATTTAATGGTCTTTTTAATGTTTTCATCCAATGTAAAGAAGATAGTGATATTAATTTTTCAGAGGATGATATAAGAAAAAAAGTATTATCCCTTTTGATGAAAAATAGACCTTTAGCTACTGATTTTCAAAAAATTCAAATACTAAAGAAAGATGAATTAAGTATCGATGCTAAACTCAAAATAGACTCATTTGTTTTGGGAGAGACTATTTTGTCAGAAATTTATTTTCAAGTTGAGANAATATTAAATCCAAANATTAAATTTCAAGACTTAGACTCCATTCGTTCAAATGGNTCTTCTTTAGATGAAATTTTTTCTGGNCCANTCCCCCTAAAGGGTTTTATCGATTCTAATGACTTTACCTTAAAAACAAATGAAATTTATATTTCAGAAATAAGAGAAGCGATTGAAAAGGTTGAAGGTGTAATAGAAATAGAGCAACTATTTATTTTTAAAAATGGAATAAAAGTCTTTGATGATCTGATCAGTTTTGGAGAGGATAATTATCCATATTTAAATAAAAATATTTCTAATTACAATGTTGGAACTGANCAGATAAGGTTATATAGGGATAATATTTTCTACGAAATTGATACAATAATTCTTTCACAGCTATATGATTCTTTGAGCTTATCAGAAAAAACTAATTATTATAAATCCGTAAAACCACAGAAAATTGATCTTACAGGAAGATTCAATAAAGCTGAGATTGAACAATATTATTCTATTCAAAATGAATTTCCAGCAGTTTATGGCTTAAAAGAAAATGAACTACCATCAAAAGCTGGAAAGAAAAGAATTTCACAGGTTAAGCAGCTTAGGGGATTTCTGATCCTATTTGAACAACTTATGGCAAATCATTTAAGTCAATTATCAAATTTTCATCAAACTTTTTCTATACAAAGTGACATCAATAGTACCTTTATCAATCAATATGCGGAAGAGATTCCAGGATTAAAAGATTTAATTTCTTTTGACACTAAGGAAGAGTATTTAGATTACATGGATAAAATTTCAGAATCTAGAGATGATTTTTTCAATAGAAGAACTAAAATAATAGATCACCTTTTGGCAAGATTTGGAGAAAATTTTGATACTGAGACACTTTCAAAATTGATGAAAATTGAATCTGAAAACATTACCGATCAGCAGATTAAACAAAATATCTTAAATTCCAAAATTAAATACGCTAAGAATATTGTTGAAAATGGACAAAATAAAGGTTTAGGATTCAACTATAAAATTGATTCTTGGGATACTCAGAATTCGTCAGGACANGAAAAAAGGATAAAACTTTTACTTAATATTAANGATACNTCATTTCATTCTTTGACTAATCCTTTGGTTGGAGACTACGAACAGGTCGACAATGAATATCAGTGGGTAGAAGATACAATAAATATCAAGGGTGGCGTAAATCTAGGCGTATTGATAAACTCTAAATTATCATCTGATAAAAATAATATAAAANACACTCACCTTAATTATTTTACTTCCACGCATCAAGACTTTANGTNACTATTCACTCATGCTAACAAATCAAAAAATTATAATGTTGTAGCCTCTAAAGGAAAAACAAATCAATTTCATTTATTATATAATTCCCCAGGATTAAAACAACCCATTGAATTATATCGAGCTAACTCNGAAGAAATGTGNTTTAATGCGATGTCAAAAGGGATAGAGAAATTTGATCATTTAAATAAAGCTTGCGAAGGACTTTTTTTAGTAGAGCACATTTTACTAAGACCTTTGTTAAAAACTAATTATATTACTACATTTTTAGATAATGATAACTCACCATTTTTAATTAGCTATAACGCGACAAGCTTTGAAGAGCAAAATGATTTGAGAAATGATATTTTTCTCCTAGGCACCAATAAAGAGAATTATTCAATAATTCAAAGCAAGGGGAAAAAAGAATTTCAGATTGTGATATTTGATATTTTCAACAAACCTGTTTTTAAATCCCCTAAGACTATTTATTCAAATGCAGGCGCAAANGGTGAAATGAAACGTTTNTTGAAATTTTTTATTGAAAAGAGTAAAGAGGAGGACTCTATTGAAAACTTTAGTGAAATTAACATAGACAAAGGAAATAGTCATGAATTCCCAACAGATTTCATGTATTCAAATAAAGTAAGTTTTATTTTTCCTGATTGGCCATTAAGATTTCAGAATACTGAATTTAGAGCTTATTTAAAATCCGTAATACATGAATATATTCCAGCTCATTTCAATTATGATTTATTTTATTTAAATATTAATCAAGTCAGTCTTTTTGAGGATACATATTATAATTGGCTTGATAAGAAGAAAAGCGATGATGATAATCAATCTGATCTCTATGCATTGCAACTAATCCAACTACTAAAAAGTTACAAATCAGAATAGATGCCTATATATGGAAATATTAGAAAATTTAAATTTGATTTAATACTAACTGAAGAAAGAGTATTTGAGCCTCTAAGTAACGATCTAATAAACCTAGTTAAGAAAAATTTACTGGAAATTACAGAAGATGTTTTTTCACCATTTGAAACAAGGAATATTGTAGTTGATAAAATAGAAATAGACGTTGGGATCATTAATCCTAGAGACCTCAATTCCCTATTAAGAAATTTCAAATCTAAGCTTGATGACTATGTCCAAAAGAATTTAAATAAATCCACTTTTCAAAATCAAGAAAGGTTAGCTGAAGCCATATTATTTTTTATTCAAAATGGATATTTCCCATGGTGGGTAAGAGGAGTTGTTTCATTCAATGAAATGATAATAAATATAAAGGATTCATATCAGTTTTCAAAAGAACTAAAACTGGTTTTAACTTCAAATAAAAAAAACTATTTCAGACTTTTTAATATTCTTGACTCTGCTGCAAAAAAAATAATATACCAAAAATTACTTTTACAAAATGAAATTATTTTTAAAGCTTCAATTTCTTTTTTTAAAAGACTTTTGATGAACTATGAACTTTCAAAAGTGGATTCGCAAAAACAAATTTTAGAAGATGTTGAATTCTTTTTTGTAACACAACAGATAAATATTAATAAAGATTCTTTATTATTTTTTAAAACNCTAAAATATTTTTCTGGAATCATTTTCATCCCATTTTCAAACTTCCTCAAATTTATTATAGAACAAGTTATTCATTCAGAATCTAATCAATTAATAAAGTCNTTGTTAGAAGTTCAATCAGATATTTTTAAAGAATACTCAACTTCAATTGATAAATCTANTANAATCAATATTGAANAAGAATTAGAATTTAAAGAAGATCAATATAATTTAGAAGGNTTAATCTTTTATTTTCAAAACGGATTTACTGATCGACTTAGCTTTNGNAAAATAGAGCGACTTAAAANTCTTTTTGAATCCCTTCTAAAAGAAGAAGATAGTAAGTTATTGAATTATTTAAAATCAATTTCTTTCNATCAGAATAAAGTTAAGCTTGNNCGTCTTTCTATTCTTTTAGATTNNCAAAATTATAAACGTTTGATTGGTTTATTGACAGCAGANAATAANAAATCAGAATCGGTTAAATCAATTGATGATTTTATAAAAACATCAAGTCAGAATAAAAAACTAAATGAATTATTATTAAACAATAAGGTCGACGAAAAAAACATTCTTGAAGAAGAATTAGAATTTAAAGAAGATCAATACAATCTAGAAGCTTTGATCTCTTTTTTTGAAGAACCTTTCGTTCAGCATAGCTTTAATTCTTTAAAAGAATTAAATGAGATTTTGGTTGGACTAATAAAAAAAAGTGATCAAGAATTATTTAATTACTTGAGTTCTTCAATTTTTTATAATGATCAAAATAAATTATCTCGCTTAATTTCTCTACTCAATAAAGAGAATTATAAGACTTTAANNANATTTTTATCNCAAAANCAAGATNAATTAGATTCTGTNAAGTATATNAATGAATNCATTTCNAAGACAAATCAACAANACATATCGANTNATTTATCAGAANNAGTCAATTTTGNACTTACNANAGATGAGGTATTTAAAACTAGATTNCTTTCTGANGATNCATTAGGNAGTCTAATTNCTTTTTTGGAAATTGGAATTTCTCANGTCAATTTAANTATTTTAAGTGATTATAGTAAACTCCTTGATCAGCTNATAGAAAAAAACNATCAAGGGCTGATGAATTATATTTCAAAAAAATCNTTTTTTATTTCTAAAATTAGACTTGAACGATTTTTNTCCTTGNTTNCTGACACATCACTNCAAAAANTNATAGANCANTTTGGAGAGAATAATAANGACTTGTTAATTTCTGATCTAGATAAGATTTTCTCNAANAAATTCTTNATNAAAGAACTTTTNGGTTACTCNNATAANTNTAATATNACATACAATTATAAAAAATCCTTACTNANTGATTTNCTTNTAAGCAAAAGTAAAAAAAGGTCAGCTACCTCTTTCATTCNCTCNTTTATAGAACGATTTAGTAAAGAAAGTTCTTTAGAGCGAAATCAACTTCTTTTTGAATTTTCTAAAATGGTGGACAAAAAGAAACTTGATCAATCGATATCAAAAATTTTTAATGCTTTGTATGGTCAAATCATTGATAAAGATAAAATATCCNNNAAATCAAAGGAAAATACTAAAATTGAATCTGAAGAATTCTCCTCATTACAGCTTAATGCAACAGATGTATTGGCCATGANTAAAAATGAATTAGAAAAAGTTTTAATAGATTTATTTAAACAACTGCCTAATTCAAGATATACTTTAGAAATGTTCGTTTTTCATCCTGACTATTCAAAAGCACTCNATATAAAATTATTATCAAATGTNTTTCAAGCTTTAAAAGTAATTTCGGGAGTAGATTTTTTGGAAAGAATTAAGACTATTGANAANTTAATTGANNCCCAGTCCAAAAAACAATTACTTTTAACGATAAATAAGATTGNATTTCAGATTATTGTTTCAAAAGGATTAAGTATAAGTNCAGAAATTTTTTCAGAGTCTCTAGCCATGACTTTAATTAATTTGTATCCTCAAATATTCAAAAANGANAAGCTCCAAAAAACAGAATCTATCATAATTAAAGAAAATACATTACAGGAGCTTATTAAAAAAGCTGCTGAAAGATCAAAATTAAAANTCAAGGATAAGCTAANACCTATTGATATAGAAAAATTTGATTCATTACTTGGTTTAAAACAAGATATACTAGAAAATCAGCTTTCATCAATTTTCTCAGAGGAGGTAATTATTTTTCANGACAGTTTTGCTTCGATAATTTCCTCAACTGAAACCTTACTCGCTTTTTTAAACCAAAATTATTTAGATCATGAATTAATCNTGATGTTTTCTGAAATTACACTTCAAAGTGAGATTTCAAAAGAATTTGAAAAAATGATTAATAGGGAAAATAGTAATATTCTTGACCTAGAAGATGATTTATTGGAGATGCAACGAACTTATAACATCATCTCCTTAAATTTNAGTTCTTTAAAAGTAATTTTAAGAACGTTTCTATTTAAGAAAATTGGGGTATTAAATGATTTAAAAAAGTTTTCAGTCCCTGAATTTTCAATTGATTTTTTCGAGAACATTAAAAAAGAGAATTATCTAAATTTTCAACAGCTAACATTTTACCTTCGAACAGAAGAGTNNAAAAAAAATCCAAGCAAACTTGCAGAAGCAATTTTTGTTTTCAATTCTTCAAGTAAATTTTCTCTTACCAATCTAAAACTAAAGAATGAACTATTCTATAAAGATTTAGTTCATGAATTCTTAGAAACTGATCAAATTCCNGAATGGGCTAGCATTGAAAACTTTAATCANCAGGATGTATTATTTTTTATTAANTCAGCTATNAATTCAGGNGATAAGTTTTTTATTACNAAGCTTTTATCCAGTAAAGTNATANNGGAGCGTCTTTCAAATAGTNTAGNGCAGTTACANCCTATTGAAATNAAGAAGTTTTACCAATTAATCCATTNTNAAACAGCTAGTTTTGAATTGTACTANGTATTTGAACTTTTGGAAATTTTTCTTGNTAAGGTTAAACTNTCNNCTACATTNTCAAATAATGCTTATTTTNTAAAGTTGACCTTAATTGAGGAGCTTTGGAAGCAAACTAGTTTGATCAGTTTGATTGAGAAGCTGATGCCATTTATTNAANTAAAATTTAAGAANNCAAAAANGCAAATTTTAAATTTTATTTCNTCTAAATTAAATCTCTCCAAAAAACTCATTGAACTTGAAAAAAATGTTGAGNTCTCAGATNTGGAAATGATTGAAGTTTTAAAATATTANCTCGAGTTTAAAAAGTNTCCAAAACATTTGAAACTTTATGAAAATCAAATTGAATCCCAAATAAAACAATTTCTTCTTNAGGAAGACTATGTTNTTNTAGAGTTGCTACGTGAATANAAATTCAAGCCTTTACAATTAGAACATCTTTTCATTTTTATTCCATTGACATCTATTATAGATTCCTTTAATGAATTAATTTTNAAAAAACAAAGATTATCCCTCTACTTTGCACCAGTTCTTAAGAAGGTTATTAAATCATCAACTTTTAAAAAGAAATCTAAATTAAACCTCCTAATTAATCTTGCTACTAACTTTGATAACNTAGTCTCCGAATCANCAATCTTAAGTTTTTATAAAAATCTAAANAAAGAAAANATTAAAGGTTACGACGAATTTATATCNCTTTTAAAAGAAAAATTAAAAACAACGGATATAGAGGAATTAAAACAACAGAATCAATTAATACAGAATTTCGAGTTTTCACAACAAACCGAGGAGTTGACCAAAANTGAAATCCTAGATAATATCGATCTTTTAGATTATTATTTAGAAATTGGATCTGTTAATTATGAAAATANATCACTTAGTAAAAATGATTTATATAAAATTCTCTTAAAGTCTATTAATGAATCGCAGCTANTAATAAAAAAAATGATTTTTGGATGGTTAAAATCAAAAGTTAAACTAAAACGTTTGATAGGAATTATACCTCAAAATAAACAATCAATCATAATGAATCTTATTCATCCTGATTTNTCAAAGAGTCTGATACTTTTTTCAACTTCNATTGAAAAAGTTTTAAATACATCAATTCGAGAAATTTTATCAATAAAAACGCGATTTGATTTAGATCTAAAAATCATCCAATTTTGGTTAAAGAAAAATATATATATAGATTCTCCTTTTCAACTAATTATACATTTATTTGAAGAAGTTTTGGAAAATCAACAAATAACAAGTAATGAATTTTTTAATGATTTTCGTGATGCAGAATTTGAATACGCTTTAGAGACAAGTAATTTTATTTTTAATTTAAAGAGAACCTACGATAATTATAAAAATCAACTTTCAGANGGTGGGATTTTAGAAAATAAGGAAGANNCAGACCTATTANAGAAAGACTCTGACAGTATAGTGATCCAAAATGCAGGATTANTAATTCTTTGGCCTTTCTTTTATAGATTATTTGATAAATGTAATTTGCTAATCGATAAAAAATTTAAAGATGACCTAGCTATTCAAAAAGGAGTTNTCTTAACNCAATACCTGGTAACAGGATCACTAAAAATTAATGAAAATGAATTGGTNTTAAATAAGATTTTATGTGGAGTAGATCTGCNAACACCAATTGATGTTAATATTGATATCCAAGATTTAGATTTGGAAATGTGTGATTCTCTTTTAAAAGGAGTTTTGAAAAATTGGGAAAAACTAAATAACTCAAGTATTGCTGCATTAAGAGAAACTTTTTTGATAAGAGAAGGGATTCTAACACCTAATGAACTTGATTATAATTTAGATATTATAANAGAAACATTTGACATGTTACTGGAAACAATCCCATGGAATATTTCAATTATTCAAACAACATTTATGGAAAACCGGATTAATGTAGATTGGAAATAAAAAGTAAAAGAATATGGATATACTNAAGGAAAATAGTTTTACAATTCAAAATGAATTGAATTGGCTATCTAATATGATTGACAATAGACTTGATTTTTTCTTTAGTAATCAAGAAAATATATCTTTTGTTAATATTCCAAGTCCTGATTTATATAATGATAAAAGTAATCTTTCAGCTTTCATTCAAAAGGATTTAAAAGATGAATTTGAACGCTTACTTGTTATTGGCGCTATGGCATCAAATTTATTTCCNGAAATATATGACCGTTTTTTAATTAAAAATAAAACTTTAGATAAACCTTATACGGAATTTGGTGGGCGGAAAAATTCAGAAACAAATTATTTTGAACCTACCTTGAGGACAATAGTTTTTATAATGTATGGCTCATCTATTGAACATAAAATTAAAATTAATAACTATTTTAATTTTGATCATATTTTTAAGCAGAGTAAAATTCTTAGTATAGAGCATTCATCTGAACCTAAGGATCTTTTAGATAAGTCTCTTAAATTAGGTGAGGAATTTTTATTACATATAACTAGTGGNAATCCATTTAAGCCTTCGTATACTTCAAGTTTTCCAGCAAGTCGCCTAGAAACTCCTTTAGACTGGGAGGATCTTGTTTTAGAGGACAACTCATTGGATGAGATAAACATGATTGATACTTGGTTAAAGAATAAATCAAGTCTTGANGGAAATCAGTTAATGAGTAAAAAAATAAATAAAGGTTATAAGGCTCTTTTTTATGGCCCACCTGGAACTGGTAAAACACTTTCTGCCTCTTTGATTGGGAAAAAGAATAATTTAGATGTATATAGAATTGACATTTCACAAGTTGTGTCTAAATATATTGGGGAGACTGAAAAAAATCTTGGAAATATTTTTGATGTTGCTGAAAATAAGAATTGGATTTTATTTTTTGATGAGGCTGAATCTTTATTTTCCAAGCGTACTTCAGTGAGTGATTCAAAAGATAAGTTTGCAAATCAGGAAACGGCATATCTATTACAACGTGTTGAAAATTATAACGGGCTCATTCTCTTAGCAACAAACTTAAAACCAAATATTGATCTTGCTTTTTCGAGAAGAATTCAGAGTATTATAAACTTTCCAATTCCCTCTGTTAAGCAAAGAGAAATCTTATGGAAAAATGCACTTAATGGGCTTTTAAAGTTAGATAATAAAGAACTTAAAGAGATTTCGAAAAACTATGAAATTGCTGGTGGATCAATAAAAAACGTAATTCAATATGCATGGTTAAAATCCATGCATAAAAACACTAAAATTTCAATGAATGAAATTTTAATGGGAATTAGAAGAGAGCTAAATAAGGATGGGAAGTCTTTTGAAAAATAACATTAAAGATCCATTAATATTTTAAAATTAAAATGCCTTCCTCTTTGAATCGCATAAGGGACGAGTTTTCCACTAAGAGATCTTGTTATCCATTCGTTATAACTTTCACCTTCGTTTCTTAGATTTAGATCAAATTTTCCTGAGGCTGATCGAATACCTGGATGATAGTAAANTTTATTTAAAATATTGTTTAGTGAAAATGCAAATTTNATTGAAGGAAGTTTNTTGAACCCAAAAATAAAATTACTATTCAAAACAAGGTATTCTGGAATAATATTGGATTGATTTAAACCAAAATTCAGGAATTGTGTTGTTGTTTCACCAACTTGTTTTTTCCCAACATAATTAGCTCTTATATTAAAACTAGATTGAAAAAAATCATTATTTAAAAAAGTAGTTAATCCAAAATTGAGTCTAAATTGAGCTAAATCCCCAACTCTTTTTTCTTGAACTTCTTCTTCTGAACTAAATTCTTGACTTAACACTTCAAGAGGACTTAAGTCACCTTCATAGGCATCTATAAATGTACTATTTANATCAACTCTAATAAATTTATTCCTGTATTTAAAATTAAGCATAGCTCCNANTGCAACATAATCAGTTTCATTTACATTTTGATTAAATCCAAGATCAGTAACTCTTGAATAAATNGCATTTTTTACGTCATAGACAAAACTTGTAAAATTCCATTTAAATTTTTGATTTTCACTGCTTCCAAGTACTGAAGCATCTAAATATTGTATTTCCTCTGGCTTAAGAGATGGATTTGGAATACGATTTCCACCAGTTGAGAATTTATTGTANAGAGACACATTTTGAAAACCTTTNGAGTAATTTGTTTTTATAGTTAATTTATCTGANGTTAATACAATTCCAAGACGGGGTTGAAAAATTTCATATCCTTCTGATGAACGAACTAANTGTCTATCATAACGCCCCCCAAAATTTAGATGAAGTTTGTTTTCAATAATTAATTTGCCCTGTAAAAAAGTTCCAAATTCACTTATTTTATAAAAATCATTTTTAGTTAGCATTGAGCCAGAGCCAGATTCACCTTCATTTTGAGCATAAGCATTTTTTATATCCTCAGCATATGAATCTTCACTGACAAAATCTGTATTATAATTTCTATAGAATAGATAATCACCTTGACTTGTTGTTATTCTTTTATCAGTTCCAAAAGTAATATTTAGATTATCAGAATTATAAAATAGACGTGCTTCAGTTCTTCCTTGAAGTGTTTGATAATAATAAAATTGATTTCTCCATCCATGCGGTATTGAATTTTCTACGTTTTCTTCTTCTGAGAAAAGTATAAGGTCCCTCATGTTAAGTCCTGATGAGGGATTTCCAAAAGGTCTGAAATTAACTTTATTAGTCTCTTGCCCCAATGATTGGTTTTTAACAGAACTTAATACAGAAAAGCTCATATTATCGTTAAAAGTATAATTATACTTTAAATACATGGTTGTATTTTTGGGTGCCCATACNGATCCATTTCTTGACGGTGCCATATCCAAATCTTGCATATGATTTAAACCTTCTGAGCGCTTCCAAGTTCGGAAACCAATTATAAGATCTTTAATTTCNAGTTTAGAGCCTAAAAAGAAGTTTTCTGTATGATTCGAATATCTCAGATAATTTCCATTTACTTGACNTAAATAGGCGATCTTATCATACTCTTCCGCTTTATCCTCACCGAATTCAGATAACACAATACTATTGTCAACTAAATTAAAAAATGGACTATTTGGATCTAAATTATTTAAACTTAGATAATTATTTAATGCATTACTAGATTCAAANTCTTGCCCTAAGTGATCATATTCAAATTGATCTAAGTCAGAGACAGAATAATTAAAAAATGGTAGTTCTGACATATCATGTTCATCNGAACGAAAATAACGACCAGTAATTTGNAAATTTACTTGTTTATCTTTTCCGCTGCTCCCCATTGTGAAATCAGCGTCATATGTGTTATAGCTTCCTCCAGTAAAATTACTATTTAGATAGAATGAACTTCCTTTTTCAATTTTTTCATTCTCAAAATAATTACCTGCCTCTTCTTTTGATGAATAAGTAATAATATTAATTGTTCCTACAAATGCCCTAGGGCCATACATCGTTGATGAGGGACCATAAAGAATCTCAACAGCTTTGATGCTACTAAGTGGGTATTGACGAGATATATAAGCGATATTCGAATATAAATCATTTTCTTCAATGCCATCAATCATAAAAAGTGTTTTTTCTGTCGTTTCTTGACGATATCCCAATTGATAAATACTAGCAAAATTCAAACTGTATGTCTTGCTTATTTCGAATCCAGCAACATCAGAAAGAAGATCAATCAAATCTGAGTAACCACGTGCAATAATATCTTTAGCTTCAATTATTTCTACTACCGCTGGTGCTGTTTCAAGATCCTCAGGACGCTTTGACACAGAAGATACCGTAACCCTCAAGCTTTCTTTTTTGGTGTTGTAAAGTAATTTTTCGAAAATAATATTTTGATTTTCAGGGCTATAATTTGCATTTGATGAAACAATATCATTTAAGTAACGAGATGCTAATGAAATAGAATCTTCTGCTATTGCAGTTAGAGCAAGAAGTTCTCGCATTCGATTGGTATTTCTTAGTGAAAGTTTNTCATCCGAATTTATGCAACATTTTAGGTTGTTTTTGAGAGCNGAAAATTGACCAATAACATAAAGTTCNNTTAAGTTATTAATCTTACAATCACAATCGTTACTTTGAGCCTCAATTTTAGAAATAAACATAAGTATTAGAGAAAACCAAAAGATGTTTTTATTTAAATNTTTACCCATTATGAATATTTATAAAAATAAATTTAAGTGAAAGATAAGGAAACATCAAATCATCTAAAGTGAAATTATAATAAATGTTTAACTATGTAGGAGGGTTTTTAATTTGTTTAATTCAAAGTCTGGATTATTATAAAAATTGGACATCCATAATCTATAATATTTATAATTTGACTTTTGAGCAATTTTGCATCTGTCAATATCAAAGATATAATCTTCATAGCCTCTGTGCATTACCTTTCCATTGATATCAATTAATAGTGTTTCACCTGAATTTTTTTTCAATGCGATTTCAAATTCATAACCACCAATTTTAAAATAATTTTGGAAACTAATCTTTTGGTCTAATTTAGTTGAAAGCTTTTCAATAAGATATTTTGTAAATGAGCTTAAAGCGTAAAGACTAAATTTACTTTTGAGTCTATTACTATATTGTTTTTGACTGACAACATCTAAAACTTTAGAAATATAGTTTTCATCATTATCATTTAAAGCATTTACATAATTTAAATAAGCATATAAAATACTTTTTCCTCTATTACCATTCTTTTGAATTAATGATTTATATCCTGAATAAACATTTTTTGGTATGGATGAAAAAACAACTATCTTATCAATTGCTCTGGTGACAATTACATTTAGTAATTTATGACCTCTCTTTTTTGTGTTTATAGGTCCGAGTCTTTCCTTAAAAATACCATCCTCATTTAGTCCATAAGTTGTGCCTATTATAATTATATCACGTTCTTCACCTTGAATATTTTCAATATTTTTCACAAAAAAGCCATTGGCCTGTAGTTGTTGAAGTTTTTTGTAAAATTTCAAGCTCACCTTAGATTGAATCTCTAATTGATTCAAAACCTCCTCCCTTTGTTTGAGACTGAAAGTAGCAACACCAACAGATTGATTAGCAGGTATTTTATTTTTTATATATTTTACAATATTTGATGCTTCTTTTTTGTTCACACGATTAATAAATTTCCCTTTTAGAGGATAAAACTCAATTGCTTTATAGTTCTTAATTGGGGGTTTTGGAATCAATCGAGATTTGTAAAATGCAGCATTTGAAAAATTAATTAAATCAGGATGTTTTGAACGATAATGGATATCTAAATAGTGCGAATTGAAATCCATCTTAATACAAAAACCTAGCAGTGATTCTGTATTTTCATTATACTTATTTTCCGAGTCAAATTCATCGTTAATTCCAGTTTCTTTGAAATAGTCCATTGGAGGAAGTTGATTAAGGTCACCAGCTATAATAGATTTTTTACCTCTTAACATAGAGGTAAATGTGTCTTCTATTTTAAGTTGACTCGACTCGTCAAAAATAACATAATCAAAATAGCCCTTTTCCATTGGAAATAGACTAGAGCAACTACTAGGATTTGTCATACATACTGGGAAAAATGATTTAAAAACACCTGTTTTATGACTTGATATATGAGTGAGTGAGTGTTTTAATCTTTGCGGAGTACTTTTTTTTGCAAAAAATTGTTCTATTGATATATCAGTAACTATTTTTTTAAATTTTTGAATTCCTTCTACTCTTCTTTTAGTTAACCTACGAGATGTTTTATTTATTATATAATTATTTATTTGTTTTACATCTGTCTCAATATCATAGTATCCTTTCTCGAAGCCATTAAAATCAAAATTATCAATATGGTTTTCATAAAGTAAATATGCGCAATACCAATCAAAAAAATCTTTCTCAAACGAATCAATTGTACCTAATTTATTTACTAAAACCTGATCGTTTTTTTTTAGTAACAAATAGTAAGAATGAAATTTTTTAATCCGATCATATTGGTTTATTTCGGTGTACAATTGTTTTATTGTATCAATTATTAAGTTTATTTTCTGATTAAGATCAATTGCCTTAAGTTGATTTTGAAATTTGGAACTGAACAGGTTTATTTTTTTAATTTGAGTTGAATAAAATAAATACTCTTTCTTAATTTGATCAAGAGTAGTATCATCCGAATCTATATAATCTAAATATTTAAATGCAAAAATACTTTTACCCACTAAAGCCTTATCTAGCCTATCCCTAAGTTCAATTAACTTATCAAAATAATCTTTATAGATTGTACTTATTAAGCTAATAAACTGATCTTTTTTATAATCTAATATTGAATCATCTAATAGATCATAAAAAGAATTATAGGGATTGAAATTTTGATAGTATTCCTCATAAGTTTTTTTAAATAGATCCTTCAATCTTTCAAATTCGTTTATAGTGAAAGAAAATTTGTCTTTACTTATNCCAAGACTTTTTTCCAATTGTTTATATCGATTTGATTTAATTTTTATAACAAGGTCAGAATAGGAAATTTTTTCACCTAGTAGNGGATTATAGAGTTTTTTTTTGGTTTTGTTTATTAAACTAATCACCTCCTCAACCTTTATAATTTTTTCATTCACTATTTTTTCTTCAGTAGAAGAATAAAAATATTTTTTTTCTTTTGTTTTTTCTTCAGTAAATAGGTAGTCTCCTTTATTTAAATTAAATAAAATATCACGGACTTTATTTATTACCTTTCTCCTGTCTTTTTTAACTTCAGATATATTAATACAGTACTCCTCAAAACCCAATTCGGATAAATTTTTATAGAGAACATCAATAGCAGTTTTTTTTTCACATACTATTAAACATGTTTGACCTTTGCTTAGGATATATGCAATAGCCGCAGTAAGAGTTTTACTTTTACCAGTACCTGGAGGACCATGTATNACNAGGTCTTTTCCCATATTAATTGTTCTGACAACCCTTTGTTGGGAATGGTCTAATGCCACTCCAGAATAGAATGAATCATTTAGATTTTTTTTTATTTTAAAATTACAGGGTATTGTTTCCTTTTCTAAAATATTATAATCAGACATTATAGCTTCTTTAGAACCAGCGTAAAGCCCAATAATTCCNTTATTTATAATTTTTGGCTTGTGATCAACAAAAAATTTAACTGCCTCCTTTTGAAAAAAATCTAAGGGATAGAAAGGATGATATTCATCTAAAGGTTTACATTTTAAAGGCAAAAGAATTTTATTAACTATATCTAGAATATTTTTGAAATCTATATTTTCAACAAATAGTTTTGGTGACTTAAAGTTAGGGTCATATTTTCGTCTTATGATACTAACTAAGGAAGGATTTATATAAACATTATCTTTAGATCTACGATTGATTTCTACTGATTCTGTTCGTTTAAGATGTCCTGATATTTGGATATCCCAAACTAAAATTGGATAAGTGTTAATTCTTTTTTTTTTTAAGTCTGGAATTTCAATAAGTGGATAACCTATTCCTATGGGGTCCAAATTTAATTCGTTGATGAAATCAATATTTTTTCGAAGAATGTGAAGTAATTTTCTGTCATTTTTATTATCTGAAAGATTTTTAAAATTAATGGGAAATTTAATTTTAAAAGATTCATTAGATAAAAGCTTATTGGATATTATTTTTGGGTCTAATTTATTAGATAAATTAGCGATTGATATAAGATCTATTTTATTAATACTTTTTTTTGGATGTGCATCAATAAAAATAGAACGGGCATTCGAATCTAATATCTTCTCTTTTAATTGAGTAATAGAGTACTTTCTCTGCACAGGACTTATGATTTAATTTGTTTGCTTAAGCTCTTGAAATAAAGAGTATGCTTAGCTTAAAAATAAAGTGATTTTCCTCAATTTAAAATAATAAAACAAAGTTTATTTCTTTTATTATTTTATGAATAATATTTTTTCAGTAATCTTAATTTTGAATAAAGTGATGAAAGGCTAATTAAAGTGTCACTAAGTCCCAATTCCTGTCATTGCCTCTTTTATTTCCGCTTCAATTTTACTTTTCGAGCCATTATTCAATTTTTTAGAAGAAATTAATTTCTTAAACTCTGCCTTACCTTCACCACCTCCGGATTTTATCAAACCTGCAATATTTTGGGGTTCTTCAGATTTGCTAATATTAGTACCTGCTCTTGAATTAACACCTTCAATAGCAGCATTTTTAACACTATTGATTCTTAATTCTACCGAATTTCTTAGTTCGTCTAAACTATCAAATCCACTACCTTGAACAGATGGTAAATTCAATGCCCAAATAAAGTCAATTGCATCATCATCAGGATTATCTTGGAAAGCTTTAGCTATAACTTCTTTTGAATTAATATCCTTTTTATTCCCATCTCCCTTCCATAGTTGATACCATCTTTTAGGCACGCTATATAATTTACCTAATCCAGTTCGAATTGCACCATAGACTTTTAGACCTGCAGCTGCTACTTTTGATAATGCCTCAGGCACTAAGGCCATAATATTTCCAATTAGGTCTATTATTCCTTGGACTACATCATTAACTGCAACTAAAAATCCTTTAGCTAATTTTTTAATAGTATATGGGATTTTTTCGTCTTTTTTACCTGCTTTCTCTTGCTTCGCTCCAAGATCTTTCAAATTAGTCCAAGCATTCCATTTTTGATAGCCTTTTGATATCCCTCCTATGATTTGAACTATAGGACTTGCTAGAGAAGCAATTGCAGCAAAAACTGATTTATTCAATGTTTTTGTTACATCTTTTGTTTTATTCATCAAAGTATCAGTTATACTTGCAGGATCCTTATCTGGTTTGTCAAGTGTTTGAACTACTCCATAAATACTATCTCCATCACCTTGAATAGAGTTTAACTCTGTTGCTACCAAAGTACTTTTTTCAGCCAATGTTGCTTCATCTCCTTTTTCATCAGTATTCTTTTGTACATCTTCTTCTTTTTCTCCTCCTTCAGAATCCAAAGCCCCTTGAATAACTTTTTGATCTGTATTAGAACTGGATTTTAATTGAATCGATGATTCGTCAAAATCACTACCCAAAGAAGATGCTTTTGCACCCATAACATCTGCTTCCTTCTCCAAGGACTTATCAGTATTAACGTTTAAACCATTAATTTTTGTTGTAGGTGATACTCGATTTTCTTTTTGTTGAACAACATGCCAGGCTTCGTGTGCTAAATGCTTTTCTTGACCACTAGCAACATGTATTTGATTTCCTTCAGCATAAGCATGGGCTTTCATTTGGGCTGGCTTATCTGAATTAAAATGAACTTTCACATCGTCTAATGATTGTCCAGAAAGATTCTCAACACCATTTTTAACATTGTCTGGAAGCCCTGTATTATTTTTTTCTGATTTTAGTTGAGTTGCTTCTAGTGATGAGTTTTGCGCGTGAAGATCTGCCTTAAGTTGATAAGACTCTAATATAGATGAATTTTTATTTTCTTTAGTGGAGTCTTGTTTAATGCTTGATTTATCGCTTCTTGTATTATCATTTGTTTTGGATTTTGTATTAGGTATTTTTGGTGAAGCGTACATTTATTTTTTTTATTAAATATAAAAAAAAAATTATAATTGTTCTATTCCTT
>PAFO01000049.1 GCA_002705385.1 Flavobacteriaceae bacterium | reverse complement strand
AGCTAAAAAAGTGGCCCAACAAAAGAATCTTGAAGCAGAATTTGATGGAATGCTTTTAGCTGATAACTTAGATGAGTGGATGAAATTCATGTCTGCAGAACCTCATTACGTGGGGACAGCATATGGGCGAAAAAATGCTGAATGGATGGTTAAGCAATTTAAATCATGGGGTTATGATGCTAAAATTGAGACCTATCAGGTATTGTTCCCTTATCCAAAAGTTCGCTTACTTGAGTTGATAGCTCCTGAAAAATATAAGGCAAAATTGACTGCTGTTCCCGTTGCAGGTGATACTTACACGGATCAAGGGGATGCCTTGTTGCCGAGTTATAATGCCTTTTCGGCTGATGGAGATGTGACTTCAGAGCTCGTTTTTGTTAATTACGGAATTCCTGAAGATTATGATGAATTGGAGAAGTTAGGGGTAGATGTCAAAGGGAAAATTGTAATCGCCAAATACTATGGCTCATGGAGGGGGATCAAACCTAAATTGGCAGCAGAGAAAGGAGCCATTGGATGCATCATTTATTCAGATCCCAAGGATGATGGATTTTATGCTGGGGATGTATACCCCAAGGGAGCTTTTAAAAATGCTACAGGTGTACAAAGGGGATCCGTAATGGATATGCCGCTGTATCCGGGTGATGTCCTCACTCCAGGTTATGGAGCGACTAAAAATGCCAAAAGGCTTGATCGAAAGGATGCTCCTACTATCACAAAAATTCCAGTATTACCCATTTCATATGAGGATGCCTTACCGTTGTTGGCCGCCCTTGAAGGGGAAGTGGCTCCCCCCTCATGGCGAGGTGCGCTACCTATTACTTATCACATTGGACCTGGACCGGCTAAGGTTCATTTAAAGTTAACTTTTGATTGGCAGTTAAAGCCTGCCCATAACGTAATTGCCAAGCTCGAGGGGAAAGATTTTCCTGATCAATGGGTCATCAGAGGAAATCATCACGATGCTTGGGTTCATGGGGCTGCCGATCCTGTGAGTGGCATGGTCGCCTTGTTGGAGGAGGCTAGGGCAGTAGGAATCCTGGCAAAAGCAGGAAAAAAACCAAAAAGAACCCTTATCTATTGTGCATGGGATGCTGAAGAGCCAGGTTTGATTGGCTCTACCGAATGGGTGGAGGATCATCTCGAAGAGCTACAACAAAAAACGGTGGTCTACATCAATACAGATGGTAATGGCCGCGGATTTTTAGGGGCAGGGGGATCCCACTCCTTGCAGGCGATGGTAAAAGAGGTAGCGGCGGATGTGATGGATCCCCAAAAAGGCGTATCCGTGGCAGAACGACTTGGGGCTAGAGATTTATTGAATGGGGGCGATGGTAATCCGGGTTTGTCTGCCTTAGGATCCGGTTCTGACTATACGCCTTTTATTCAGCATGCAGGTATTGCAGCGATCAATATTGGATTTGGAGGGGAAAACTTAGGAGGAGAATACCATACGATTTATGATACTTATGGGCATTATAAAAGGTTCAAGGATCCGGACATGGCTTATGGAATTGCGTTGGCGAAAATAGCGGGACGCATAGTTTTGAGATTGGCAAATGCTGAAGTATTGCCTTTTGAGTTTGGTGCATGGCATACGACCGTACAGGGTTATCTAACAGAAATTAATGCCTTGACAACCAACATGCGCGAGGCAGTTGAGCAACACAATGCGTTTATTGACAAAAAGGTATTTTCTTTGACTGCAGATCCAAAAAAACCTTTCAATCAGCCCATTAAGAAAGCAATCATACCTTATGTTGATTTTTCGCCGCTTTATAATGCGTTGGCCAGTATCAAAGTTACAGTAGATGCTTTAGATCAAAAGTCCCTTATTTCCTTGACCTCAAAGGATATCCTCAATGATAAACTGATGCATGCTGAAGAGGTTTTAACTTTTGCCTCAGGTTTACCGCGCAGGAGTTGGTACCGGCATCAGATTTATGCACCGGGCTTTTACACGGGATATGGCGTTAAAACGCTTCCAGGCGTAAGAGAGGCGATCGAACAAGAAAATTGGGAGGAATGCCAGTCCCAGGTGACTATTTTGGCAACGACACTTCAAAATTTTGATGCCCACTTGCAGAGCATATTGGTTCTGAATTAATGTCCATACATCGCGCCAAAACATCCACCCTCAAGCTTGGGGATATTGCCCTTATAGGTATCCCCTTTGATGATCATTCTTCTTTTCTCAAAGGGCCAGCCAAGGCCCCCCCATTGATCATCGAGGCCATTGAGAGTGACTCGGCCAATTATTTTACCGAGGACTTGATGGATTTAGCGGATCATTCNGATGTTTGTTGGTTGGGNANTGCCCCGCTNNANNATTATTTTGATATTGAGNNCATNATTGCTGANATTTTAAANNNGGGGGCNATTCCTNTTTCGATAGGNGGTGATCATTCGATTACCTATCCGATTCTGCNGGCCATGTCAGNTTCTTACCCNAGTTTNAGTATTCTGCATTTTGATGCCCATGGNGATTTATATGATTCATTGGGAGGGAATCGGCATTCACATGCGAGCCCCTTTGCTCGAATTATGGAAGAGGGCTTGGCGCAANCATTGACACAGGTAGGTATTCGGACCTTGAATGATNATCAACAAACGCAAGTCAGTAAGTTTGGTGTAAAGGTCATAGACATGAGAAATTGGTCACCGGACATAGATTTAAATTTATCGGGACCCGTTTATTTAAGTTTTGATATGGATGTACTCGATCCTGCCTTTGCGCCTGGAGTTTCTCATCATGAGCCCGGAGGCTTCACTACCCGAGAGGTATTGCGNATGATACAAAAACTTNATTTNAATATTGTNGGCCTTGANNTAGTNGAGTACAATCCTGANCGTGACCTCAATGGNNTNACCGCTATGACNGCNGCAAAAATNATTAAGGANNTGCTGGCAAAGCTGCTNTCANTTCANANGNAANNNTAATCTATTAAGTTTCATTNCGCAAAANANTTAANGGNGATTGNCNNACNATGGTGNGACTNTTGANNAGNCCNANAGATACGGTGAGGGCAGTGANACCAAAAAAGAATCCNATGATNTCTAATAAGTCGGGCACATAGGTAAATTCAAAAATGAAATAACCCAATAGACTGGTAAAAACGACNGCTAAAAAGAGGCCNGCCAATGCTCCTAAGNCCCCCAAAAAGAAATATTCAGCNGCGATGATCTTCCATAATTGGGCCTTAGAGGCCCCCATAGTCCNAAGCAAAACATTTTCACGNATGCGCTGAAATTTACTCAAGACAATNGCACTGATCATCANNANCAATCCCGTCCCNATACTAAATAGGGCCATGAATTGAATGACAAAAGCTACTTTTGACAGGAGATCTTCAAGGGTCTTCAAGATGAGTTCTAAGTCAATGATGGATACATTGGGATGTTGTCGTACAATGGCTTGCTGGTAGCGGGCAGAAACATCATTTTGATTAATGCGTGTGATGAGTACATGGAACTGGGGCGCTTGTTCTAAAACCCCAGTGGGAAATAAGACTAAAAAATTGGTTTGCACTCGACGCCAATCTACTTCACGAAAACTTCCTATATAGGTTTTTATCAATGCTCCTTGTACATTAAAAAGCAATTGATCACCAATGTTAAGGCCTAAGTTTTCGGCATATCCATCGGATATGGAAACAAATATAGAATCATCTGGATTTTTTAATTTTCCCTGCCATGTTCCTTGAGAGATCGTTTCTGAACTGATCAATGTGTCTCGATAGGTGACCCGGTACTCTCGATTAAATACCCATTTTGGAAGATCGACAGTGGAGTCGGCGTCGGCTTGATCGCGCGTCTGATTATTGATTTCTAACAATCGCATGGTGACGACAGGAACTTCTTGCAGGACCGGAAGGTCATATTCCTCAGTCAAGGTCCGAATCGCTTCTTTTTGGTTGGTTTGAATGTCAAAAAGTATGGTATTGGGTCGTTCATTCTTACCACTGATAGATACACGATCTACAAGTAATCCTTGCATGAAATACAACATCGCTAAAAACGCCGTACTCAAACCCAAAGTCGTCACCAAAATCACCGTTTGATTATTGGGTCGATAGAGGTTTGAAATGCCTTGATGCCACACAAACCCCATCTGCTCGGGCAGGAGTTTTTTAAGTAATGCATTCAATCCATGGGCAAGGGCGTACAACAAGGCCAACGCTGCCAAAAGAATTGATATATTGATCAAAGCATCCAACGCATCTTTAAGTTGCCAAAACATGATCAGATACAAGAAGATTAAAATACTCCCAACAATGGTGAAAAAGGGCAGATCTAATTTAAGTTTTAAAGATTCATATCCAAAACGAATGGCGGAGAGGGGACTTACTTTTCTCAATCCAATAAGTGACAGTAATCCAAAGAGAATAGAGGTAACCACACCAATAATCAACCCTGCGATAATCGCAGGCCAATAAATGGTTGGCTGAATATCAAAGGGGATAAATGATTTTGCGATTTCTGGCAAATATAGATGAATGACGACTCCCAAAAGGCAGCCAATTGATGCACCGATGAGGCCAAAGAAACCCACTTGAATTAAATAAATATTAATGGCTTCTTTGGCTTGCATACCCATGCAACGCAAGACAGCAACAATTTGCACTTTACTTTTTATGTATACATAAATTGAGCTTGAAACACCCAAACACCCCAACAACAAGGCAGCAAATGCGATTAATTCTAAAAATGAGGAAAGATCTCGAAAAGCCCTACCCGTTTGTGCTTTTCGATCTTCTACATTATCTACGTCATAACCCGCTTGCTCAAGAATATTTCTTGATTCTTCAAAAACATTGGTCGTATCTATATCAGGATGGAATTGAAAATAAGTGATGTAGTTGATGATACTTCCCTTCTGGATTAGACCCGTCTCATCTAAATACTTTAGGGGGATATACACTACTGGAGCAACCGATGAACCAACGTCACTTTGTCCAGGAATTTTTTGTATTTTTCCAACGATTTCAAAGCTGATGTTCCCGACCTTAATGGAATCACCCAATTGAATGCCAAATTGAAGCATCAATTTTTCATCTACTAAGGCTTTTTGCGCGATCCGAAAATCTTGTGCGGCCCTGCGGGGCTCTGTTTCTATGTCTCCATAATAAGGGTAGTTACCTTCTAAAGCGCGGATTTGTACCAAACGGGTACCATCTGTACTGGGAAACCGAACCATTGACNCAAAATANACTTCATTAGATTCATCTTTGCTCAGTCGGGACATTTGGAAAAATAACGAATCAGGTAACTCAGCTTTACCACGAACAGAAACGTCTGCACCCAGCAAGTTTTTTGCTTGGCCGTCGATTTCATCCATTAGATTTTCTCTAAAAGATGTGATGCCCACTAGCGCACCAATACCCAATGAAATAGAAGCGATAAATAGTAATAATTTGCCACGACTTTTTCTACTATCTCTCCAGGCCATTTTCCAGGGCCAAGAGCGATCGTATCTAATTTTTTTTAATGGAGAATTTTTATACACGGTTTGAAGCCTGTCTTAATGAATGATGGTTCCCCCTTTGATTTTGATAATTTGATGGGTCTTTTGAGCAAGCTCTAAGTCATGGGTGACGATGATCAATGTCGTTCCTTTTTCTTTGTTAATTTCAAAAAGTAAGGCCTCAATAGATTTTCCTGTTTCTTCATCTAGGTTTCCCGTGGGCTCATCGGCAAAAAGGATTTCAGGATTGTTTGAAAAGGCTCTGGCAATGGCGACGCGTTGCTGTTCACCTCCAGATAGTTGAGAGGGGTAATGATTTTTACGGGCACCTAAACCGACTCTTTCGAGCAAGGCAATAGAGGGTCCCATGCTATTTTTTACACCGCGAAGCTCTAAGGGAACCTGGACATTTTCAAGGGCTGTTAAGGTAGGAATCAATTGAAAATTTTGGAAAACAAAACCAATGTTTTGATTGCGAACTTGGGCCAATTCATCTTCATTAAGCTCATTGAGTGAGGTATGGTTCAAGATAATTTCTCCTTCTGTGACCCGATCTAACCCGGCACAAAGACCAAGTAATGTCGTTTTCCCACTACCAGAGGGCCCAATAATGGCTACAGACTCACCTTTGAGGACAGAAAAATTAATATCCTTGAGTACTGTGAGAGCATTGGTTTTAGAGCCATATACTTTAGATAAGCTCTTAACTTTTAGAATTTCAGACATGTGATACAATAATAAATCAGCATGGCTTATATAAGAGGTTAAAAAAGGTTAAAGTTTCTTTTTTTATTTTAACAGGTCCTTTACAGATTCAGATTTTTAAATGCCCNTTTTTGAATATTAATGCTTTGACTTGTCTAATTTACAACATAATCAAGATGAAATCATGAGATTTTTAATGGGTTTCCTAGTACTTTTATGGGTAGGTTGTCAGGGGTCAAAAAAAGAAAAATCGGGCCCTACTTTGCCGGAAAAAGGGGTTGCAGAATTCCTGTCCCCCTCTCAAAAAAAAATCATTTTATTTTTTGGTAACAGTATTACGGCGGGNTATCAATTAGATATGAATCAGGCATTTCCGGCCATAATTCAGCAAAAAATAGATTCGTTGGGCTTAAGTTATCAGGTAATTAACGCCGGATTAAGTGGAGAAACTACTGCCAGTGGTAAGAATAGGATAGATTGGGTGCTGCGAACCGTACCTGATATTTTTATTTTGGAATTAGGGGCGAATGATGGTCTTAGGGGGCTGCCATTAAAAGAGACTCCCAAAAATCTACAAGTCATCATTGATAAAGTAAAATTGATTAACCCTGAGGTCAAAATCGTCATTACTGGAATGGAGGTTCCTCCAAATTTAGGGGAAGCTTACACGCGTCAGTTTCGCAATATTTTTCCAACACTTGCCAAAAATAATGCGGCAGTACTGATCCCTTTTTTACTCGTGGATGTTGCAGGCCGGCCTAGTTTGAACTTACCTGACGGCATTCACCCTACTCCAGAAGGCCACCTTTTAATAGCTGAATTGGTCTGGGAAACGTTGTTGCCACTTTTAGAATTGAATTGATGATCATAGAACAGATTGAATATTTTTTTATTCAAGGCGCTAATTTTGTTTGGGGTTTGCCCTTGCTCATCCTTTTGTTGGGAGGAGGATTTTTCTTTATGATGTATTCAAGCTTGCTCCCTTTTAAATACCTAAGACATGCTTTGGAGGTGTTGATGGGAAAATATGATCAGGCCCATGATGCAGGAGAGATCAGTCATTTTCAGGCTTTGGCGAGTCATTTGGCGGCGACCATTGGTATGGGAAACATCAGTGGTGTAGCTGTGGCCATAGCGACAGGCGGCCCAGGGGCCATTTTTTGGATGTGGATCAGTGCTATTTTTGGNATGTCTACTAAATTTTTTACCTGTACCCTTGCGGTTATGTATCGTGGAAAAGACTCCAATGGAGATTTACAGGGGGGTCCCATGTATGTCATAAGCGAGGGAATGGGTGAAAAATGGCGTCCATTGGCCATATTTTTTTGTGTGGCAGGTTTTTTCGGTGCGACTCCCATCTTTCAAGCCAATCAAATCATAGCCGCAGCCAATGAGATTGTATTTCAACCTGCTGGAACAGAAGCTTCTTTGTCTGGAGACTTGGTTATGGGATTGGTTCTGACTCTTTTAACAAGNATCGTTATTTTTGGCGGGATACAGCGGATCGGTCTTTGGGCAGCACGTTTGGTGCCAGCGATGGTCTTACTTTATTTAATCAGTGTAGGCTGCATCCTTTTTTTAAACGCATCAAATATTATTCCCTGCTTATTATTAATCATAGAGGATGCCTTTTCAGCAAATGCTGTATTGGGGGGTGCGGTTGGGGCAATTATTTTGGCTGGGGCACGCCGAGCGGCATTTTCTAATGAGGCAGGTATCGGTACGGCTCCGATGATGCACGGTGCTACCAAAACCGAAGAACCGATCAGGGAGGGACTTGTGGCCATGTTGGGCCCTGCCATTGATACTATTTTGGTATGTACTTTAACAGGTTTGTGTATCCTAGTGACCGGAGTTTGGGAATCGAGTGATTCGAGTGGGATTGCTTTGACCGTTGAAGCTTTTCGGACAAGTCTTCCTTTTTTGGGTTCTTATATTTTGGCATTTTGCGTGTTGGTATTTGGTTTTACGACTATTGTAGGCTTATCTTATTANGGGCGTAAATGCTTATCTTTTATTATAGGAGCTAGGTACGGCTGGTATTTTAATTATTGGTATGTAGGAATAATCATTGTAGGGTCAGTGGCAACATTGGGTGCAGTAGTCAGTTTGATTGACATGGCTTATGGTTTGATGGCTTTTCCAACAATGGTTTCGGCGGTCATATTAGCACCTAAAGTGATGGAAGCGNCGAATATTTATTTTAAAAACATTGAAAATTAAATTTAATTTATGATTTTCTGATCCTAAACACAATTCAATCTTAGTTATTGACTAAAGCAAAGTCATAAAAAAAGGATAACTCTGTATATTTGCAGGGGCCATGATGTTAAAAAATATATGAGAATAGTTATTGCAGGTGCTGGTGAACTTGGATTTCACTTAGCCAAACTACTCGCAATAGAAGAACAAGACATTACCCTTATTGATGGGGATGACAGGGTTTTAGATCAGGCGAAAAATCAATTTGATGTGGGAACTGTAGTGGGTAGTGCGACGTCCATAAGTATTCTCATCGAAGCCAATATTTCCAAAACAGATTTATTGATTGCTGTTACCTCTGATCAAGAAACTAACATCGCTGCTGCCATAATTGGCAAAAAATTGGGTGCCAAGCGAACCATTGCTCGTATATCTAATATTGAATTTTTAAAGAAAAAAGAGCTGCTCAACTTGAAAGATGTGGGTATTGATGAGCTCATTTCTCCAGAGTTATTGGCGGCGCGGGAGATCAAGAGATTGTTAAAAAAGACGGCATTAACAGATACTTTCGAATTTGATAAAGGCATTTTGTCTTTAGTGGGGATTACCATTGATGAGGAGTCTCAATTCCTCAATAAAACTCTTACCGAAACTGCTTATATGGCATCAAATCATGATTTTACTACGGTGGCTTTGCTCAGAGATAACGAGACGATTATTCCGCATGGTGAAAATAAATTCAAGAAAGATGACCATGCTTACTTTATTGCTGAGCCGACAGGGATTGATCAAATTTTACAACTTTCCGGTAAAATTAAATCTGAGGTCAAGCATTTAATGATTTTGGGTGGAAGTAAGATTGGCATCAATGCGGCCCGGGAGCTGAAGAAAAAATATAAAATTAAGCTCATTGAAAAAGACAAAGAAAAATGTTTTCGATTGGCAGAAGAGCTCCCCGATACTTTTATCATTAATGGCGATGGACGAGATTTACAATTACTGAAAGAGGAAGGAATTGAAAGTATGGACGCATTTATTGCGGTAACAGGTAATTCTGAAACTAATATTATTTCCTCATTGGTGGCCAAGGATGCAGGGATAAAAAAAACCATAGCCTTGGTTGAAAACATTGACTATATTCATTTGTCTCAAAGTATTGGAGTAGATACGATGATTAATAAAAAACTTATAGCGGCCAATTTTATTTTTAGGCATATTCGCAAAGGAGAAGTGGTCAATATTACAAGTGTGCACGGAGTAGATGCAGAAGTACTCGAATTCGAGGTGAAAGAGGGGGCAAAGATTTTGCATGATGAATTACGCAATTTAGATTTTCCACGGACAGCGGTAATCGGAGGGGTTATTAGAAAAAATAAGGGTTATACGGTAAGAGGAAACTTTAATTTTGAGGCAGAAGATCGTGTCGTCGTACTATCTAAACCAGAATGTATCCATGCAGTTGAGCATTATTTTAAATAATTTTTGATGTTTAATTATAAATTAATCATTAAAATCATGAGCATTCTTATNGTGCTCAATGGTATTTTCATGACGATTTGTCTGCCTTTTAGCTGGTATTTTGGNGGTCAAGATTTTAGAGCTTTATTAGGATCTGCATTGATTGCCATATCTTTAGGTACAGTCATGTGGCTATTGACACGTAATTCGATTTATAAAGAATTACGTAAGCGTGAGGGGTATTTGGTGGTCACCATTGGCTGGTTGGTAATGTCTTTAATCGGAACTTTACCCTACATGCTTAGTGGGGAGATTACAAATTTCACAGATGCATTTTTTGAAACGTTATCTGGATTTTCCACAACGGGAGCAACCATTTTAGAGGATATTGAATCGGTGGATAAAGGTGTATTGTTGTGGAGGAGCATGAGTCAATGGATAGGAGGTATGGGGATCATTGTACTCACTGTGGCGATATTACCCATATTGGGAATTGGTGGTATGCAGCTTTTTGTGGCAGAAGCCCCAGGCATTTCACCAGATAAATTTCAACCTCGAATCAAAGAAACTGCTAAGCGATTATGGATTATTTACATAGGTTTCACGGGATTAGAAATGATTTTCCTGATGGTGGGAGATATGACTTTTTTTGATGCTTTAAACCACAGTTTAACGACAATGGCTAGTGGAGGGTTTTCAACGAAAAATAGCAGCATTGCTTATTATGATTCGGCGTATATAGATTTTATTATTGTGACGTTCATGTTTTTAGCTGGAACTAACTTTACCATGATTTACTTTGGTTTGCATGGACAGATAAAAAAAGTCTTTCAGAATCAAGAATTCAGAACCTATGGTATTTCTTGTTTGGCCATCTCGATATTCTGTGCTTTAGGAATTTGGATGAATGGAGATGAAAATTTAACGGATTCTTTCCGATATGGTATTTTTCAGGTCATCTCAGTTATTACGACTACTGGATATATCACAAAGGATTATACGGCTTGGACACCTTTATTGACCATGCTTTTTTTCTTTCTCATGTTTGTAGGTGCTTCCGCAGGGTCAACGTCTGGGGGAGTTAAAATAATTAGACACTTGATTTTAGTGAAAAATAGTTTTTTGGAATTTAACAGACAAATACACCCTTCAGCTGTGTTGCCATTACGTCTCAATGGGAAGAGTGTAAATGGTGAAATTACTTTTCAAATTCTTGCTTTTGTCATGTTATATTTGACCATTTTTGTTTTAGGTTCTTTAGGAATGGCCTTGTTAGGCGTAGATTTGGTGACCGCCATAGGTGCGGCCGCATCCTGTTTAGGAAATGTTGGACCCGGGATAGGATCCGTGGGGCCCGTTGCTAATTTTGCGCATATGCCTACCGTTGGAAAATGGATACTTTCTTTGTTGATGTTATTGGGTAGATTAGAGCTTTTTACCGTGCTGATATTATTTACCCCATTTTTTTGGAGAAAAACATAGTTATGATTTTGTTGGAATATATAATTTGGAGTCCTGATCCCGTCATTTTTAAAATTCCTTTATCTTTTTTGGGTTTACCAGATCGTCCGATTGTTTGGTATGGTTTATTGTTTGCCATGGGATTTATTATCGGTCAACAAATTTCTTATAAAATTTTCAAGACAGAGGGTCATTCTGAAAAAGACGTAGATACCTTGACCACGTTCATGGTCATTGCCACGATATTGGGTGCTAGACTGGGACATTGCCTTTTTTATAATCCCAGTTATTACTTATCGGATCCTATTGAGATTTTGAAAATTTGGGAGGGAGGCTTGGCCAGTCATGGGGGTGCGATTGGAATATTTGTGGCTCTCTGGCTTTATGCCAATTACGACATCAGATTGAAATGGATTTTGGTTATTCCCACAAGTTTTTCTGTAAAAAAGCGAAAAAAAGAGGGTCAAAGTTATTTATGGGTATTGGATAGGGTGGCCATTGTAGTGGCCATTACCGGAGCACTTATTCGAACCGGTAATTTCATGAATTCGGAAATGGAGGGTGTAAAAACAGGAACAAATTTCGGCGTAGTGTATGCCAGGGCAACTGAGGAGATATTGAATTTTGATGACAATGTAATTGAAGAAGTAGTCTTTGAGGAGGGAGTCTATGATCCCGGAAATCCTGGATATTTACCTTTGAAAGCGGTTCTGAAATTGAAATCAGGTGTTCAAGAGGATGAAGCAATGAAACGCTTTATAAATGGCCAACTGGCCTACAGTCTCAACAATTATCAAGAAGTGGTGCAACATGTTGATTTTACTTCAACAAGAAGGGGCCTCGATTATCAAATCATTGATGACGCGGGAGTTGAGCAAATAGAAATTAAAGCCACAGGGATCCTTCGACATACACCACAGTTGTATGAAGCCCTAGCTTGTCTCATCATAGCCTTCATTTTATGGGTTCTATGGAATTACAAAAGAGCTACGTTAAATGACGGTTTAATTTTTAGTGTCTTTATGGTACTCCTTTGGGGGGACCGGTTCTTCAATGAATTTTTTAAAATGGATCAGGAAGCTTTTGAGGCGAGTTTGCCTATCAATATGGGTCAAATTCTTAGTATACCTTTGATCTTAATAGGTCTGGCAGTATTTCTAAAGACCGTACAAAAGAGAGAAGAGGCTTAAAATTAATTATTTGGGAGAAGGGTTATGTCGGAATTGATAATACGAGAAAGCTCTACCAAAGTGCCCTTTTCAAATTCAGTTATTAAGTTGGACAGAGGTATTTTTTTATTCAACGGGGCATAGTTGATATAATCTTGAACCAGTAGGCCATTCACTCTTCGCTTATTAATGGCAGATCTAAATCGAACTCCGCCACCATCGGTAATATAATTATAGGCCAAATAATCAATTTCAAAAGTGTTCACATCGATCCAATAGAGATATTCATCTTCAAAATCCTCACCCCCATTTTCTATTTGAAAAGAGACCTTAATTTCATAATAGTTCTCACCTTTGATCTGTTTTATTCCCTGATCTATTTTTTTAACAGCAGGATCGTTTAACAGGTAGGGGAGTTGAAAAAAATAAAGCACAGAATTTATAGATCTACTGTATTTTCCGGCCCAGTCTTTTGAAACTTCTATCGAGGCGCCATTTTTTTTTCGAGAAAAATGTGTACTATTGATCAACATATCCTCTATGAGTGTAGAACTGTCTTTAAAAGATCTTGTATAAATGTATGCGGTGGCTGATCGCTTTGCACTGTATTTTTTATCTCTGAATAAAAAAGACAAGGTGGCATTCTCAAAAAGATGTTGCCCATGTGCTATGATTGCTTGATCAATTATTTCTTGGCCTTTGT